>NZ_JASSVN010000024.1:0-48561 GCF_030540945.1 Marinobacter sp. SS8-8
AAGTGAAACAGACCAGCGCCGATGGTAGTGTGGCGTTGCCCATGTGAGAGTAGGTCATCGTCAGGCGCCTAATACCCAAACCCCAGTACCAACAGGTGCTGGGGTTTTTTATTTCCCGGAATTTGTGTTTGCGCCTGGCCTGAAACCCGCTGAATCGAGCCCTTAATTGCCGCGTGCCAGTGATATACTCTCTCCATAAAGAACCAAATCTCTGAATGGAGCCTGCCAATGCCTGCCACCGATCACCTGGTCATCTTCGATACAACACTCCGCGACGGTGAGCAAAGCCCTGGCGCCACCATGAACAAGGCGGAGAAGCTCCGTATTGCCAAGGCGCTGGAAAAGCTTCGCGTTGACGTGATTGAGGCGGGTTTTGCCATTGCCAGTCAGGGCGATTTTGAGGCGGTGAAATCAATCGCCGAGTCGATAAAAGACTCAACGGTCTGTAGCCTTGCCCGGGCGCTCGATCATGACATCGACCGTGCCGCCGAGGCCATCAGGCCGGCCAAGCGCGGCCGTATCCATACCTTTATCGCCACCTCTCCAATCCACATGAAGCACAAGCTCCAGATGCAGCCAGACGACGTTGTCGAGCAGGCTGTCCGGGCAGTAAAGAGAGCCCGCAGCCACGTGGACGATGTGGAGTTTTCCTGCGAAGACGCCGGTCGTTCCGAGCTTGATTTTCTGTGTCGTATCATTGAGGCAGCGATAGATGCCGGAGCCCGCACTATCAATATTCCGGATACCGTGGGCTATGCGATTCCGGAGCAGTTTGGCGAAACCATTCGTCAGCTCCTCAGTCGCATTCCCAATGCCGATAAGGCGGTATTCTCGGTGCATTGTCACAACGACCTGGGCCTGGCCGTGGCTAACTCCCTCGCGGCAGTTTCCCAGGGAGCCCGCCAGGTGGAATGCACCCTAAATGGCTTGGGTGAGCGTGCCGGCAACGCTGCTTTGGAAGAGATTGTGATGGCCGTTCGTACCCGGCAGGATCTGTTCCACATCGATACCCGAATCGAGACGCAGCATATTGTCCCGGCTTCGCGCCTGGTCTCAACCATCACCGGTTTCCCTGTGCAGCCCAACAAGGCCATTGTCGGCGCCAATGCCTTTGCCCATGAGTCCGGCATTCATCAGGATGGCGTTCTCAAGCATCGTGAGACCTATGAAATCATGCGTGCCCAGGATGTGGGCTGGCACACCAACAGCCTGGTATTGGGTAAGCATTCCGGCCGAAATGCCTTCCGTACGCGGTTGCTTGAGCTGGGTATCCAGTTCGAGACCGAGACAGAGCTGAATGAGGCGTTCACGCGGTTCAAGGCTCTTGCGGACCTTAAGCACGAGATTTTCGATGAAGATCTGCAGGCAATTGCCAGTGATACCCGCCAGAAGGAGGAAGATGGCCGTTACGGTCTGGTCTGTATGCAGGTCTGTTCGGAAACCGGCGTGGTTCCCAAGGCAAATCTCACACTGACGATGGACGGCAAAGAACACAAGGTGGAAGCCGAAGGCAGCGGCCCTGTAGATGCCACGTTCAAGGCCATCGAATCCCTCGTGGACTCCGGATGCAACCTCCAACTCTACTCCGTCAACAACATCACCAGTGGCACCGATGCCCAGGGCGAGGTAACGGTGCGTCTTGAGCGGGGCGGGCGGATCGTTAATGGTGTTGGGGCAGATACCGATATCATCATCGCTTCTGCCAAGGCCTACATTGAAGCCCTTAATCTGATCAGCAAAGGTGGTATCCGGCAACATCCACAGGTAGCGGATGTCTGAAGCTTTACAACGGCTTGGAAACCACAGGCGGGCTCAATGATCAGATCAGAGGCAGAGCGACAGTTCTACCTGGGAGCGGCAGGCATCCGTGTATGGTACGCCCGGCAGCCGCTGCCGGGCGCAGCGCCGAGTCCGGAATTTGAATTCCCGGGAGAGGTAGCTGCGGCGGAGGCTCCGCTGGACATTTCCGGGCCTGTCTCTCGTCCGTGCCGGGTTTCGGGAAAAACGGTCCGGTCAGTACCGTCGGTCAGCGAGCGCAATCAGGGCGCTGCACGAATTGCTGATCTGCAGGCGTTGATGGAGGGCGATACCGGGGCTTTGGAGAAGCCTGCGTCTGAGGCCCCGAAACAGGAACCTCCGGTAGGTGCGGACCAGAATTCGCCGCAAACAGAACCTGTAGGTGAGGTTGTTGCAGGAGTTCCTGCGAGCGCGGTCGGAAATATAAGCCTGATGCTCTGGGCTGGCGATGATTTTGCCCTCATAGCAGCTATATCGGCCGAAGCCAGTACCCTGCTCCAGGAAACCCTGGCGCTGAACATTCTCAAGAGTCTGGGCGAGCAGGGGGGGCGGGTTTTGGGCCAGGTGCGCTGGCCCGTGTTCAATAATCTTCTGGTACCTGGAAATTCTACCGGTGACCTTGTTGAGGTGATGCGCAATGTCCTGTCCGGGCTGGATCACCAGAAAGTTGTTGTGCTGGGAACCGAGGCCGGGACCGGGACCGGAAAAGACTGGCTGACAGAGGCCCTGGGGCGCGATGTGACGGTCAATTTCCAGCACTCTCTCGCTGAACTTGCCGGCGATCCCGCTAAGAAGCGTTTGCTCTGGCACCAGCTCAAGGCTATGGCAGGCCGCTGATGCCCTGTCCGGAGCCTTACCAGAGCGTGATGGAGGCAGACCTTCTGTTTCGGCCGCTGGTGCCAGAGGACATCGCCGCGGTATTGGATATTGAGCTGCAGGGCTACTCTCATCCGTGGAGCGAGGCGGTATTTCTCGACTGTTTCAGGGACAGTTATCGTTTCTGGGCAGCCTGTCATGACGAATTGCTTGTGGGATACGCGGTTGTCACCTACGTAGTCGACGAGGTGCACCTCCTGAATATTTGCATCCACCCCCGGGCGCGTGGCAAGGGAATCGGCCGACGGCTTCTGAGGCATGCGCTGGCAGCCGCGTCCCATGAGGGTATGTCACAGCTTTTACTGGAAGTGCGAGCCAGCAACGAAGTTGCCATAGCGCTCTATGAAAATGAGGGTTTCAGGGAAATAGGGCGTCGCCCGGGGTACTACCCTTCCGCCAATGGCCGGGAAGATGCCCGGGTGATGGTTCTCGGCCTCGGTCAGTGACCGGCACTGCTTTGTGTTCGCGTAACAGCTGGTTAGGCCCTATAATAGCGGCCTTTTCCAGAACATCAGATTCAGGTTGCTCTCCGACTATGTCGAACCTTTCCCAGGAAGTGGCCAAGCGCCGCACCTTCGCGATCATCTCGCACCCGGACGCCGGTAAAACCACCATTACCGAGAAAGTCCTGTTATTCGGCCAGGCGATTCAGAAGGCCGGGACCGTCAAGGGAAAGAAGTCCGGCCAGCATGCCAAGTCGGACTGGATGGAAATGGAGAAAGAGCGGGGTATTTCCGTCACCACATCGGTCATGCAGTTTCCCTATGGTGGCAAGCTGGTGAACCTGCTGGATACGCCGGGTCACGAGGATTTTTCCGAAGACACCTATCGTACCCTGACGGCGGTCGATTCCTGCCTGATGGTGATCGACAGTGCCAAGGGCGTTGAGGAACGGACCATTAAGCTGATGGAAGTCACGCGTTTGCGTGACACCCCCATTATTACCTTCATGAACAAGCTGGATCGGGATACCCGGGATCCGGTGGAGTTGATGGACGAAGTTGAGGATATTCTGAAAATTGCCTGTGCGCCAATTACCTGGCCGATCGGAATGGGCAAGAGCTTCAAGGGCGTTTACCACCTGCTACGGGATGAGGTGATTCTTTATCAATCCGGTCAGGGCCACACGATTCAGGAAAAACGGGTTATCGCAGGGCTGGATAACCCGGAGCTGGAACAGGCGATTGGGACCTACGCCGAAGACTTGCGGGATGAAATCGAGCTGGTCAAGGGCGCTTCCCATCAATTTGATCAGGAAGCCTTTCTCGCAGGTGAGTTGACACCGGTATTCTTTGGTACCGCTTTGGGCAACTTCGGCGTCGACCACATGCTGGACGGTTTGGTGGAGTGGGCGCCGGAGCCGCAGCCCCGGGAAGCCGACCAGAGGCTGGTGCAGCCGGCCGAAGACGGGTTTTCGGGATTTGTGTTCAAGATCCAGGCAAACATGGATCCCCAGCACCGAGACCGTGTGGCGTTCCTCCGCATTGTATCCGGTAACTACAATCAGGGTATGAAGGCCCGTCATGTGCGCATCGGCAAGGAGGTGCGTTTTTCCGACGCACTGACTTTTATGGCCGGTGATCGGGAACACGCCGAAGAGGCCTTTGCGGGCGACATTATTGGCCTGCACAATCACGGCACCATTCAGTTGGGTGATACGTTCACCGCTGGCGAAGACATGAAATTTACCGGGATTCCGAATTTCGCCCCGGAACTGTTCCGCCGCATCCGACTCAAGGATCCTCTCAAGGCCAAGCAGCTCCAGAAGGGCCTGATACAGCTGTCCGAGGAGGGCGCGGTTCAGGTCTTCAGGCCGCTCCGTAACAACGATCTTATTGTGGGTGCGGTAGGTGTGTTGCAGTTTGATGTGGTGGTCAGTCGTCTGAAAAGCGAATACAAGGTCGAGGCCGTCTATGAACCGATTAATGTGGCCACTGCCCGCTGGGTGACCTGCAATGATGAGCGGAAACTCGATGAGTTCCAGCGCAAGAACAACGACAATCTGGCGCTTGATGGCAGCGATCAGTTGGCCTATATTGCCCCGACCATGGTAAACCTGAATCTGGCACAAGAGCGGTACCCCGACATACAGTTCCACAAGACCCGGGAGCACTGAAGGCGCCTGGGCGGAGGTGACTTTGCGACTGATCGACGCTCACTGCCATTTCGATTTTCCGCAGTTTGACGGTCGTCGCGAGACGGAGCTTGAGCGGGCTCGCTCCCGCGGTGTCAGTCGCTTGGTCATACCTGGCGTGCGCCGACCGGATTGGAGCAGGGTTCGGCAAACAGCGTTGGCCCATGAGGGTCTGTTTTACTGTCTGGGGATTCACCCATGGTTTGTGGATGAGCATTCCGAGCAAGACCTCGCTGCTCTTGAGCAGTTGCTGACGAGTAAGCCTGGGCGTTGTGTCGCAATCGGCGAGTGCGGACTGGACCGGCTCCGGGGAAGCCTTAAGGCTCAATGGCCGTGGTTTGAGGCTCAGGTCAGTCTGGCGTCCGAATTGAATATGCCGCTGGTTATTCACTCGGTTAAAACCCATGATGAGGTGCACAGCCTGCTCAATCGCAGGCAGTGGACTGGTCGGGCCTTGATTCACGGTTTTTCCGGAAGCTTTCGGCAGGCGGAAAAGCTGGTCGATCTGGGCTGTTTCATAGGGGTTGGCGGAGTGATTACCCATCCTTGGGCGCGCAAGACCCGCGATGCCATTGCAAGGCTGCCAACTGAATCCCTGGTGCTTGAGACAGATGCGCCGGATATGGCGCCTGAAGGCGTCCCGCCGGGGCAGAATTCTCCAGTCTATCTGCCGCAGATCCTGGGCATTCTGGCAGAAATCCGGAGGGTAGAACCGGAAGCCCTGGCGCAGGCGCTAAAGGCTAATGTGTCGAGATTATACGGGTGGTCTGCTGCCGGTGTAGGGGAATAGCGAAACAGCACGAGACAGGGTTGGATTTCCCGGGTGGTTCGAGTATACTTCGCGCCCTGGCTTTTCAAGGCGATGTCACTGTCTCAGCCCCGAATGGTGACACTGCCGACTAACTAACAGGTACAGAAACCCCTCCGGATGAAAAGCATTTACCGGTGGCGGTTTTTAACGTTTCTTATATAGCTATAGCGTTCAAGGCGGAATCAATGAAGACTCTGAGTGCGAAACCAGAAACAGTAAAACGTGACTGGTACGTTGTAGACGCAGCCGGCAAGACGCTGGGTCGTCTGTCAACTGAAATCGCCCGTCGTCTGCGGGGCAAGCATAAGCCTGAGTACACCCCCCATGTAGACACCGGCGATTACATTGTTGTGATCAATGCCGGCCAGGTGCGGGTGACTGGCAACAAGGCATCTGACAAGATGTACTATAGCCACACCGGCTTTCCGGGTGGAATCAAGTCCATCAACTTCGAGAAGCTGGTCGACAAGGCGCCCGAGCAAATTATTCAGAAGTCGGTCAAAGGCATGCTTCCGAAGGGTCCGCTCGGCCGCGCCATGTTCAGGAAGCTGAAAATCTATGCCGGCGCTGAGCATCCTCACGCAGCCCAGCAGCCCAAAGAACTCGACATTTAACGGAAGGCGGATATGTCTGTAGCACAAAATTACGGTACGGGTCGCCGCAAGACATCCACGGCTCGGGTTTTTATCAAGCCGGGAAGCGGTAATATTTCCATCAACGGTCGCTCTATCGAGGATTTCTTCGGTCGTGAGACTCTGCGCATGATCGTTCGTCAGCCGCTTGTGGTTGCTGAATCCACGGATCGTTTCGATCTCAACATCACCGTGAAGGGTGGTGGTATCAGTGGCCAGGCTGGCGCTATTCGTCACGGTCTGACCCGGGCACTGATGGACTATGATGAAACTCTGCGCCCGGCTCTGCGCAAAGCGGGCTATGTTACCCGTGACGCCCGTGAAGTTGAGCGTAAGAAAGTGGGTCTGCGCAAGGCGCGTAAGCGTCCCCAATACTCCAAGCGTTAATATTGCTGGAGCAGATCCTGAAAAACCCGGCCTCTTTGGTCGGGTTTTTTTATGTTCGGGTGATTTGCCGGCAAATTGATCTGGAGCAGGGATAAGGTGCCAGTCGTGGCTTTCCGACTTGTAAGCCCCTGGTAATTTCATTACCATTTGTTCGCTTATATTTTTGGGTTGTGAAGTCCTTTTAGATGCACATTGCCGGCGGAATTGCGGGCTGTGTCATCGCCTGATGGGAGAAAACCATAATGAGTAATGGCGACGTAAACCAAGGTCGGCGCCGGTTTCTGATCGGTGCTACGTCCGTGGTGGGTGGAGTCGGCGTCGTCGGTGCGGCCGTTCCTTTCGTGGCATCCTGGAATCCCAGTGCCAAAGCGGAAGCAGCAGGCGCGCCGGTAACCGTCAATATCAGCAAGGTAGAGCCGGGTCAGAAGATTACC
This sequence comes from Marinobacter sp. SS8-8, assembly GCF_030540945.1. Taxonomy (NCBI): domain Bacteria; kingdom Pseudomonadati; phylum Pseudomonadota; class Gammaproteobacteria; order Pseudomonadales; family Marinobacteraceae; genus Marinobacter; species Marinobacter sp. SS8-8. The sequence goes on from NZ_JASSVN010000024.1 coordinate 7,072, forward strand.
GTCGAGTGGCGGGGCAAGCCGGTCTGGGTTATCCGCCGCACCGGGGAGATGCTTGAGAACATCGAGAAGCTGACCGACCGGTTGCGGGATCCGAATTCGGAAGAGCCCCAGCAACCTCCGTATATCACGGATGGTACGTTTCGTGCTTTGAAGCCGGAAATTGCCGTGATGGTTGCTATCTGCACACACCTCGGTTGTGTTCCATCGTATCGTCCGGAAATCGCGCCGGCCGATCTGGGCGAGGAATGGCTGGGTGGCCTGTTCTGCCCCTGCCACGGGTCCCGCTACGATATGGCGGGCCGGGTTTACCTGTCGCAGCCCGCCCCCCTTAACCTCGAGATTCCGCCTTATCGCTTCGACGATGACGCGACCGTCACGATTGGTCTTGATCCGGAGGCAGCGTAATGCAAAAGCTGATTAGTTGGGTAGATGAGCGTCTGCCAATTGTTGACGCCTGGAACAAGCACCTCGCCAAGTATTACGCGCCGAAAAACTTCAATGTCTGGTACTTCTTCGGTTCCCTGGCCATGCTGGCACTGGTCAACCAGTTGGTTACCGGTATCTGGCTGACCATGAGCTACAACCCGACCTCGGAAGGTGCGTTTGCCTCCGTTGAGTACATCATGCGCGATGTTGAGTGGGGCTGGTTGCTTCGCTATCTGCACTCCACCGGTGCGTCCGCGTTCTTCATTGTGGTGTATCTCCACATGTTCCGGGGGCTTATGTATGGCTCATACCAAAAGCCCCGTGAGTTGATCTGGCTGTTTGGCATGCTGATCTATTTGGCGCTGATGGCTGAGGCTTTCATGGGCTATCTGCTGCCCTGGGGGCAGATGTCCTACTGGGGTGCCCAGGTTATCGTTAACCTGTTCGGCGCGATCCCGGTGATCGGTGATGATCTGTCCCTGTGGATCCGCGGAGATTACCTGATTTCCGGCATAACGCTTAACCGATTCTTTGCACTGCATGTGGTTGCCTTGCCGATCGTGCTACTCGCTCTTGTGGTGCTGCATATACTGGCACTCCATGAAGTCGGGTCGAATAACCCGGACGGTATTGAAATCAAGAAGAATAAGGACGAGAACGGTATTCCTAAAGACGGTATTCCGTTCCACCCTTACTACTCGGTCCATGACCTGCTTGGCGTGGCGGTCTTCTTCTTCATCTTCTTTGTCGTCGTCTTCTACTTCCCGGAGGTGGGTGGCCTGTTCCTGGAGAAACCAAACTTTGAGCCCGCCAATCCGCTCAAGACTCCCGAGCACATCGCTCCGGTTTGGTATTTCACGCCGTTTTACGCCATGTTGCGTGCGGTCACACTGGAGTTGTTCGGATTGCCGGCGAAGTTCTGGGGTGTGGTGGTCATGGGTGGTGCTATTGCGATTCTGTTTGTCCTGCCATGGCTGGACAGGAGTCCCGTGCGCTCCATCCGCTATAAGGGCTGGCTGAGCAAGATTGCGCTTGCGGTTTTTGCAGTGAGCTTTGTTGTGCTCGGCTACCTCGGGCTGGTGCCGGCGACCGAGGGTCGCACTATGGTCGCCCAGATTCTGACGGCGTTATACTTCCTCTACTTTATTCTCATGCCGTTCTACACGCGCATGGAGAAAACCAAACCAGTTCCAGAGAGGGTGACAGGATAATGAGAAAGCTGATCTTTGGTCTTTTCATCGCATTCCTGCCGGTCTTGGGGCTGGCAGCCGGAGGTGCTGTGTCATTGGATGAGTTCGACTCAGATCACTCTGATAAGGCGTCTCTGCAGCGTGGCGTGGCTACTTTCACCAACTACTGCATGGGATGTCATTCCATGGAATACGCCCGCTACAAGCGGGTTGCCAATGATCTGGAGATCCCTGAGGCGCTTTATAAGGAGAATCTGATCTTCACCGGTGCCAAAATCGGTGAGCTGATGAAAAACTCCATGAGTAAGGACATGGCCGCCGACTGGTTCGGTGCGCCGCCGCCTGACCTGACCCTGGAGACCCGTCTGCGGGGTGAAGACTGGGTCTATTCCTACCTGCGTGGTTTCTACAAGGATGAGACACGTCCGTTCGGCGTGAACAACGTTGTGTTCCCCTTGGTTGGCATGCCCCACGCGCTGGTCGGGCTTCAGGGGCTTTGTGCCGTTGAGCCGAAGATCGGTGCCGAGGCCAGTGTCGAGCCGCTCAGTGGCAGCATCAATAACGCCGACGTTTGTCCTGAGTACGCGATTGAGGGCAGCATGACAGGCGCCGAGTTTGATCAGGCCATGTACGACCTGACCAACTTCATGTCCTACATGGCCGACCCGGTCAAGCTGGAGCGTGAGCGCCTGGGGATTTTTGTCCTGATCTTTGTCGCCATCTTCTTTGTGTTCGCTTACCTGCTCAATCGTGAGTACTGGAAGGACGTACACTGAGAAATAGGGTATAATCCCGTCCCCTGAGTTCCAGCGGGCAATAGCCGGCCCGCTGGATTTTTGCGTTTTTTCAGGATCATTTCTGTTTGTTTACTCGTGAGGTAGTTCTATGGGCGTTGTGACCAAGCGGTCATCAATGACGTTTTTCTCGGATCCGGCCAGTCATTACAGCCACAGGGTGCGTATTGTTCTGGCAGAGAAGGGCGTTACCGTTGATATCGTTGATGTGGACCCGGACAATCCGCTGGCCGAACTGGCCGACCTGAACCCATACAACGCCCTGCCGACGCTGGTAGATCGCGATCTGGTGCTTTACGAGCCCAATATCATGATGGAGTATCTCGACGAGCGCTTTCCTCACCCGCCGTTATTGCCGGTTTATCCGGTCGCCCGAGCCAACAGCCGGCTGATGATCCATCGCATCCAGAAAGACTGGTGTGGCCTGGTTGACCGGATTCTGGCCCAGCCAAACGCCAAAGCGTCCGAGGCGACTCGTAAAGAGCTGCGGGAAAGCCTGCTGGCAACGGCACAGCTGTTCGGTGAAACGCCTTTCTTTCTGTCCGAAGAGTTCACTATTGTGGATTGCTGCATTGCGCCGATTCTATGGCGCCTCCCGGCACTGGGTATCGACCTTAACGAAAAACAGGCCAAACCGCTGCAGAAATATATGGACAGCATTTTCAGCCGGGAGGGTTTCAAGGCAAGCTTGTCTGATCTGGAAGAAGACATTCGAAGCTGATTTAAAAAGTTCCGCTGGCCGGAGCAGGAGAGTGGCAGTGGCTGAGAGCAAAGACACCATGACGTCCAGCCGTCCGTACCTGGTACGTGCTTTCAATGAGTGGATTCTGGACAATGACTGTACGCCCTACATTGTGGTGGATGCAGGCATTCAGGGTGTACAGGTGCCGACTGAACATGTCGCAAACGGGCAGATCGTTCTGAATATCAGTCCGGGCGCCGTTCGTGGCCTGGTCATCGGTAATGGTGCGCTGGAGTTCAGTGCCCGCTTCGCTGGTGTGCCCATGCAGGTGTTCATACCTCTGCAGGCCATTATGGCGATCTACGCGAAGGAAAACGGTGAAGGCATGGTGTTCGGCAGTGAGCCTGGCTCGCCGGACCCCGATGGCACTGCCCGCGAGAGCGGTGGAGCCCCGTCTCCTTCCGGGCAGGAGGACCGGCCCTCAGGAAGGCCGACGCTCAAGGTGGTTAAATAGCCGCTTTTCCCGTTCCAGAAGGCCAGCGCAAGCTGGCTTTTTTATCCTCCGAATAGCTTGCCGTCGATCAGTCCGCACAGCGCATTAATAATTAACAGTAGCAGGGGCGCCGCCTCGGCTGGGCTCAGGTTGTTGAGTGCGATCTCCTGGTCCTCGGGATGCATGAGAGAGGTAATATCGGACTTCTCCCTGGCGCTGAGAACAACAACGCTCATTTCCCGGTCGTGGGCGGCCTGGATGGCCTGAATGAGGTTGGCTTTGTGGCCATCGTCAACGATCACAAAAAGCAGGTCTCCTGGCTTGCCGATTGCTCTGACCTGGCGCGAGAAGGTGTCGTTGAACCGGTTGTCCCGGCAGATGGCTGAGTAGGTAGTGGCGTCTGCCCCGAGGTTAATGGCCGGTAGCGCGGGCCTGTCCTGTTCATATCGGTTCAGGAGAGAGGTACAGAAGTACTGGGCCAGTATATTGGCGTTGCCATTGGCACAGGTGACGATTTTTCCGTCCTGGAGCAGGGTGGCCACGAAGGCGTCGGCAACAGCCTCAATGGCAGGGCCTGCAGTGCTTGCGGCCTGCGCGGTGTGCTCCATGTGGCTTGCGAACCATTGATTGATCTGGTGTTCGGTGTCGGTCATCGTCAGTATCACTATCCAGCCAGAATTGCATTCCTGATCCATTGTACCCGGTATTTTTTGACGGTACCCGGGCTGATAGCGATGACATCAATCCGTGAGACGCTATGCCAAAGTCCATGTCTGTGCAGATAAAACGAGACGGCCTTTATCAGCCGTTGCTGTTTCGCGTAATTGATGGAGCTTGCGGGGTCCACAAGGCTGCCGGTCCCCCGGTACCGGACTTCAAAGAAGACCAGCGTTTCGCCATCCCGGCCGATCAGATCTATCTCACCGCCGCGGTTGTAGACGTTACGTTCAAGAATCCGGACGCCGCGACTGGCAAGGTAGCGAGCCGCAACGTCTTCGAAATGATTTCCCAGGGTTTTTGTGCCATCCATGGCGATTGAGTTGTTCCTTAATGGCGTCCGGTGACCGGCATTGCGTCATTTCCGGAGGGGGTGTCGGAGACCTCGGGCGTGAGCTTCGGCAGAAGTTCCGGCGTTCCGTTGCGGAATTGTGCCCACAGCTGTTCCCGGTGGATACTGCCTTGCGGCGTCATGGTCAGGACGCCGGTCTGCCCTGCAATCGAGGCGTCGTCGACCTGCCTGAGCAGTGGTAGCCGTTTGCTGAGGTGCCAGGCGTCTGCGCCCATGGCGAACAGCCGGCCTTGCTGGCCGCGGGTACCTGGCATGATCTCCGTGGCCGTTGTGCGAAGTTTATTATCGTTCCCGAGAACCCAGGGAATATCGGTGAAAATAACCCCGTTCAGATCACGGTCCCGGGAAGGCGATGGCGTGCCCTCGTAGATGATGGAGGGCGAATAAACCGGCAGATCGCCCCCGAAATAGAAGGCAAACAGCGGCTTGAACTGGCGCGCGACCGTGGCCTCCGCCACCATGACGATGGCGTCTGCATCCTGACGTCGGCGAGGTTCGAATTCAACGTTTACGCCAATGGTGCGTTCGACTTGGATGGCCCGGTCACGGGAGACGGTAATGCCAAGCAGGTCGGCTGTTACGGCCCTGAAATTGTCTTCCGTGAAGAAGCGCTCTATATCCAGGGCAACACCGCCAGAGGCAGCCATCCGCTGCAGGAGCGCTTGTTCCACGCGGTCGCCCCACTCGCCTTGGGGAATAAGTACCAACACCTGGCGAAGACCTTCGGCCACCAGTCTGTCGGCTATCTGGCGTGCTTCATCTTCGGCCGACAGGCCAAACTGATAGAGTCCGTCCGGTGCCTGGGCGCCGGGTGGCAGGTAATTCAGCCCCAGGGCCGGTATCGGAAGAGTATTCATGGAGCCAAGTCCGGCGAGGGCCTCTTTCTCAAGAGGGCCGACCACCAGGTCAATGTCCTGTTCTGAAAGTTGGCGATACAGTTCGCGGAACGGTGTGGTGGAGGTATCAAGGATCCGGATGTCGGTTTTGCTGCGATTAGCGGAGTCGTCCAGGTAGTAGGCGGCAAGAAAACCATCCCGAATCGCTTTCCCTGCCGTTGCCAGCGGGCCTTTAAGGGGCAGCGCCAGCGCGATTTTCTCGGGTCGGCTGTCGGCAAGTGTCGCGATCAGTCGCAGGTCAGATGGCAGCACCTGCGCGGCGGGATGACCCGGCCAGTTGTTCTGCCAGCCGCGTATGATTCGACCCTGTTCATCGATGCCAATGTCGGGTGCCCGTACAATCCGCGCCAGCTCCAGCCAGCCTTGGGCTTCATAGCCGATTGCATCCGCTGAGGCGGAGTCCAGCTGGCCATCAGGTACTTGTTCCAGAAACGACCAGACCCGGTCATGAATTTGCTGTGCATCGGCAGTATTGTCGGTCTGGGCCAGCAATATGAGGGTCATGGCCGCGGACAACGGATTTTCTGCCAGCGCGAAGGTGCCGGCTTGCAGATTTGCTGCCTGCGCCATCAGGTCTGCCGGATAGTCGATGAAATCCGAAGGTGACATCCCACGGGCAAGTTCTTTTGCCCAGGATTCATCGGCAAGCGCCGTTGTGCTTGCCATGGACAGGAGCAATTTCTGGTTTTCAATTGCCGGTGCAGCTTGCGCCAACCGCTCACTTTGAAGTAGCGTTCGGGCTGCCGTGTGGTTGCCCTGATCCTGGAACCGGCTGACAATCCTTAGCAGGTAGGCCTGGGCCGTCTCGAGGTTGTCTTCCCTGCTGGCCATTTCAAGGGCCTGATCGGCCGTTTGCGCAATGTGCGAATCAAGATTGACGCTGGCACAACCGGTGGAAAAAAGGGTGGCGGCAAGAACGCTGGCCAGGGCTCGTTTATGGATACGGGTCTTTATCATGGCAAGCTCGGTATACTCCGGATTATTGGGCTTGTGGCGCCAGGCTAACGGTGGCAAGTTTAACAGCTCCGGGATGAATTCACATGACGTAACTGTCACGGTCCGGGGATTCCATCAATGAGGCAGGCACTTTGAAAAATGTGGTCAGTGATTTCCCCTCTGGGGTGAGCCGGGAAGGTGCTTCAGGCGGAACGCTTTTTATTGTTGCTACGCCGATTGGTAATCTGGACGATATGTCTCCGCGCGCAACCAGGGTCCTGGCCGGTGTCGAGGTGGTCGCCGCTGAGGATACAAGGCACAGTGGCCGGCTGCTGGATCATCTGGGCATTCACAAGCGGCTGGTTGCGCTGCACGATCATAACGAAAAAGACCGTGCGGCCAGCTTGCTGGCTGAACTTGAAGCGGGGCGGGATGTGGCTCTGATCTCCGATGCCGGCACTCCGCTGATCTCCGATCCGGGCTATGTTCTGGTCCGTGAGGCCAGAGCCGCTGGATTCGTGGTCAGTCCCATTCCGGGCGCCTGTGCACTGGTGACCGCCTTGAGCGCCGCTGGGTTGCCCACAGACCGGTTCCTGTTTGTGGGATTTCTTCCGGCAAAGCGCTCCGGCCGCCGCTCAAGTCTTGAGTCTCTCTCCAGTGAAGTTGCGACCCTCGTCTTTTACGAATCGCCCCACCGGATTCTCGAATCCGTGCGGGATATCGCCGGCGTTCTGGGGCCTGACCGGGAGATGGTGCTGGGCCGGGAAATCACCAAGACTTTCGAGACCTTCTATTCCGGCGCGGTGCACGAGGTTCTGGCCGAGCTGGAGCAGGACCCCCATGGCACCCGGGGTGAGTTTGTGGTGATGATCCGTGGTGCCGAACCTCGTGCTGGCGATAGCGGTGCGGCGACTCTGGATGTTGATCGGGTGCTGAAGGTGCTGCTGGCGGAACTGCCGGTAAAGAAAGTGGCGAAGATGGCCGCCGAATTGACCGGGCTTTCAAGGAACGAACTTTATCGGCGCGCGCTGGCGCTGAAAGATGGTTGAATACCCGTGGCAGTTTCTCTTGCAAGGCTGTGGGCGCAGGAGTATCGTCACTGCCGAGCTCGCCAGGCAGTCGCCGCCGGTTTTACCGGGGGAGGAAAGTCCGGGCTCCACAGGGCAAGGTGCCAGGTAACGCCTGGGCGGCGCGAGCCGACGGAAAGTGCAACAGAAAGCAGACCGCCTAAGCGCCTTCGGGCGCCGGCAAGGGTGAAACGGTGCGGTAAGAGCGCACCGCGTGGCTGGCAACAGTCCACGGCGATGGTAAACCCCACCTGGAGCAAGACCAAATAGGAATCCAATGGCGTGGCCCGCGCTGGATTCGGGTAGGTTGCTTGAGGCCTGTGGTGACGCAGGCCCTAGATGAATGACTGTCCAAGACAGAACCCGGCTTATCGGCGAGCTCACTCTTTTTATTCCCTTCATGTGAAGCCTGTCATTCTCAACAGATGTCTTTTATAGCCAAAAAATCTTAAACCTCACTTCTCTTCTCTAGACCTTTCTGCAGGTATTTGATTTTACTTATTTTCTTTTTCGTAATCTCATTATTTCATTGAATCCGACTCTGTAACCTATTGTCATAAAAGAAACTTTCCCGCGTGTGGCGCTGTTTGCGGCGCTTGCATTGTGAATTGCGTGTTTCTATAGTGTGCACAAGTGGGAAAAAGTGGTTTCTAGTGGTTATTTGTGGTTTTCGGGTCCCCAGAGACAGTGTAAATGAGCAATTTTCTCGGCAGTCATGCCATCAATATGGATGCAAAGGGTCGCCTGGCGATCCCCACCAAGGTGCGCGAAGACCTCGCGCAAGCCTGTGGTGGGCGCATTGTATTGACGGCGAATGCTGATGAAGAGCGTTGTCTGCTGGTTTATCCGGAGCCGGAGTGGGAGATCCTCCGACCCGAAATCGAAGCACTTCCCAACATGAATAAAGCAGCACGACGCCTTCAGCGTCTGCTGCTGGGTAATGCTGCGCCCATGGAGCTGGACTCAGCCGGGCGCATCCTGGTGCCGCCCACGTTGCGCAGCTACGCCCATCTTGAGAAAAAACTGATGCTCATCGGGCAGGGCAAGAAACTGGAGCTTTGGAGTGAGGAGCGCTGGTTTGCGTGGCTTGATGAATCTTCTGGTGATGAAGATATGCCGCCCGAGATGGAGGCGCTTTCCCTATGACCTCTGATCGCAGGCAGGAGGCCGGAGCGGAGTTTTCCCATCGCTCGGTGCTTCTGGATTCGGCGGTCGACTATCTGGTCAACGACCCTGACGGATACTACGTGGATGGCACCTTTGGACGGGGTGGCCACAGCCGCCTGATTCTTGGGCGTCTGGGTGAGGCGGGGCAGTTGCTGGGTATTGATAAGGACCCCGAGGCAATCACCGCGGCCCGGGAGCTCGAAGCGCAAGACAGCCGCTTCCACTGTTTTCACGGCTCTTTTGCCGAGCTGGACGCAGCTGCCATCGGGCAGGGCTGGAAATCGGTGAGCGGTGTCTTGCTGGACCTTGGTGTGTCGTCACCACAACTCGACGACGCGTCCCGCGGTTTCAGTTTCATGCGCGATGGCCCATTGGATATGCGGATGAATACCGGGCAATCACCGAGTGCCGCACAATGGCTGGCAACGGCGGAAGAAGCTGAAATCGCAGACGTAATCTGGCGGTACGGGGAGGAGCGCTTCTCCCGCCGTATTGCCCGGCTGCTGGTTCAGCGTCGGCAGGAGGCACCTGTTGAGACGACCCGCCAACTGGCGGAGCTGGTCAGCGAGGCGGTGCCCAAAAAAGAGAAGCACAAGCACCCGGCCACGCGGACCTTCCAGGCAATCCGGATTTTTATCAACCGGGAACTGGAAGATCTCGAAATTGGCCTCCGGGCGGCGGTCGACCGGCTGGCAACGGGTGGCCGGCTGGTGGTCATCAGCTTTCATTCGCTGGAAGACCGGCTGGTCAAAAGATTCATGCGGGATCTCGCCCGCGGGCCCCAGATGCCCAAAGGTGTACCGGTGACCGCAAACCAGGAAGCGTCGGACTTCCGGCTTGTTGGCAAGGCCAATAGGGCCGGTGCTGACGAAGTAAGCGATAACCTACGCGCCCGCAGCGCAGTCATGCGGGTGCTGGAACGCACTGATGTCAGGAAAAACTCGCAGGGGAGCGCATAGTCATGGGCGCGGTAGCCATTGAAGAGCCGGTTAGAACGGCAAAGTTGAACAAGCAGAAAGTCCGGGATGGCGTGGCAACGGCTGTTCGTATTTCGCGGCAGGTTTTTGATGCTACACGGCAGGGCAAGGTCCTGGTGTCTCTTGCTCTGGTGCTGCTGCTGGTTGCTTCCTCTATTGGTGTTGTCGTGAGCGCTCATGAGAACCGCGGGCTTTTCAACACCTTGTCGCAGCTTCAGGCGGAGCGTGACCGGTACCAGAGCGAGTGGAGTCAGCTTCTGCTTGAGCAAAGCGCCCTGAGCGCTCATGGCCGGGTGGAGAATCTGGCGGCAGAGCGTTTCAACATGGTGGTGCCAGGGCGTCAGGACATTGTACTGGTACCTCTGATGTCTCCGGCTGCCAGTCAGTAACCAACGATAACAACAACATTCAGGGTGATCGACGTGTCCGATCAGGGCAAGCAGACAACATGGGGGCAGCGTTTGGCGTCCGGGCTGGCAGCCTGGCGCTTTGGCTCCGTGCTGGGCGTCTTTCTCCTGGTTGTCGGGGTGCTGGGCTGGCGTCTGGTCGACCTGCATGTGGTCGACAACGAATTTCTGCGCAAGCAGGGGGATGTAAGGACCATCCGGGTTGAGGCCATCGACGCTCATCGGGGTGTTGTTACTGATCGATATGGTGAACCTCTGGCGGTCAGTACGCCGGTGCAGACTATCTGGGCCAACCCCTCCGAGACCGATCCCGCTGAGCCGCGTCTGACCAGTCTTGCCCGGCTGCTCGACATCAGTGAAGCCTCCCTGCGTGAGCGGCTGAAGGAGTATTCTGGTCGTGAGTTCATCTACCTGCGCCGCAAGGTTCAGCCTGATCTTGCCAGGCAGGCCCTGGCTCTGGATATTCCAGGTGTTTATGCGCGCCAGGAATACCGTCGTTACTACCCCGCAGGCGAGGTGACGGCTCACGTGGTCGGTTTTACGAATATCGACGAACGTGGCCAGGAAGGTATCGAGCTGGCCTACAATCAATGGTTGTCCGGCGAATCCGGCCGCAAGCGGGTTCTCAAGGACAACCGGGGCAGGGTTATCAAGGACCTGACACTGATCAGGGACGCCCGCTCCGGTCGTGATCTCGCGCTCAGTATTGACCTGCGTCTTCAGTACCTGGCTTACCGTGAGCTAAAAGCGGTGGTAACCGCCCACAATGCCCGCGGCGGCACACTGGTCATGCTGGATGTCGATTCCGGTGAGGTTCTGGCAATGGTGAACCAGGGGTCCTACAACCCCAATGACCGCAGCCAGCTGGCAGCGGAAAATCTCAGAAACAAGGCCATAACTGATCTGTTTGAGCCAGGTTCAACCATGAAGCCGATTACCATGGCGGCCGCGCTGGAATCTGGCAAATATTCAGTCAACAGCACCATTGATACCCACCCGGGTTACCGGCGTTTTGGTCGTTTTACCATCCGCGATCATCGCAACTATGGCCTGCTGGGTGTGACTGACATTATTGTCAAATCCAGCAATGTGGGAATCAGCAAGATCGCCACCGATCTCGGCGGTGATGTTATCCGGGATCTGTATGCGCGGATGGGGCTTGGCCAGCCAACCGGGATCGGCTTCCCCGGGGAAGCCGTCGGGGTGCTGCCAGCGCCATCCAAGTGGCGGCCGGTGGAAGAGGCGACCCTGTCCTATGGTTACGGTATGAGTGTGAATGCTCTTCAACTGGCACAGGCTTATATGGTGATTGCCAATGGTGGTGTGCGTTACCCACTGAGCCTTGTGAAGCGCGATAAAGAACCCGAAGGCCGTCGGGTGTTGTCCGAACAGGTCAGCCATGAGGTTCGCAATATGCTCCGGCAAGTGGTTTCCCGTGGCACGGGAAAGCGGGCCCAGCCGGGATTCTATTCTGCCGGGGGCAAGACCGGAACGGTTCACCTGGTTGGCGATCAGGGCTATGAAGACAGTCAGTACAAAGCCATTTTTGCAGGTATCGCACCTATTGATAATCCGCGACTGGTTACGGTTGTGGCCGTTGATGCGCCGCAGTCCGGCGAATATTACGGCGGGGAAGTGGCAGCGCCGGTGTTCGCCAGGGTGATGAGTGACGCACTGCGACTGCTGAATGTGAAGCCTGAACTGGAAGTCGGGGAGGCAAACACTGTTTCTCCAGCGCCCGGGGAGCGAGGATAAGTCTATGTGCATCACATCTCTCAGCACTTTATTGCAAGGAGTCATGGCGGTTCCGTCGGTATTCGACGTAACTATCCATGGCCTGAAGACCGACAGCCGGGAGGTGGCCTCCGGCGATGCTTTTATTGCCCTGTCGGGGACCCGCACGCCCGCCGATTTTTATGTCGATGCGGCGATCAAAGCGGGTGCTACGGCTATCCTTCTGGAATCTGACCGGGTCGCCGAATGCTCGGAACGACATGGGGCTCTGGTGGTTCCGGTGGTCGGTCTTCGTGGTTTGGTCGGGACGATTGCAGACCGGTTTTTCGAACATCCGTCACAACACCTGTGCTTGGTTGGTGTCACCGGAACCAACGGTAAGACGTCGGTTTGCCAGTACGTCGCCCAGCTCCTTAAAGAGACGGGAACACCCTGCGGAGTCCTCGGCACTCTCGGTTATGGCATGCCCGGTGCACTGCAGCCGGCGACCCATACCACGCCAGACGCGGTTCAGGTGAACCGGGTTCTGTCACGGATCGTGAAACAGAACGGTCGCGCGGCTGTTATGGAAGTCTCCTCCCATGCCCTGGATCAGGGGCGAATCGACAACCTCGCCATGACCGGCGCTGTGTTTACCAACCTGACCCGGGATCATCTGGATTACCACGGGTCTATGGCGGCGTACGGCGAGGCGAAGGCCCGCTTGTTTGAGCGTGAGGGGTTGCACTTCTCCGTCATCAACTTTGACGACCCTTTCGGTCGGCAGCTGTTTGATCAATTGGCCGGCAAATGTGATCGTGTCCGCTACAGTCTGCACGAGGCCCAGACAGAACTCTGGTTGCGCGAATTCCGGCCAACCGATGAAGGCTTTGAGGCGGAAGTGGATGGTGAGTGGGGCCGGTTTGCTGTTTCCGTTCCCCTGATGGGCAGTTTCAATGCCAGCAATGTGCTGGCGGCCATGGCCACAGTCCTGACCCTCGGTGTTCCTGTTGAACGGGTACAGCAGGCCACTGTCCGCCTGACATCGCCGCCGGGAAGACTTGAAAGGTTTGGTGGTGCCAGCGGCGTCAGGGTGGTGGTTGACTACGCCCACACACCGGACGCACTTGCCAATGCCCTTGCGGCGCTGCGCCCCCATGTTGCCGGAGACCTGGTTTGTGTGTTCGGATGCGGCGGCGACCGCGATGCTGGCAAGCGTCCGGAAATGGCGCGGGAGGCTGAAAAGCTGGCGGACCGCGTTGTGGTGACCGATGACAATCCGCGCAGTGAAGACCCCGCTGTCATTGTCCGTGACATTGTTGCCGGGTTTACGGACCCGGAGAAGGTTGCGGTCATTCACGACAGGGCTGAAGCAATCCAGACGGCTATCCGCACGGCAACCCCGGATGACCTGGTGCTTATCGCCGGAAAAGGCCATGAGGCCTATCAGGAAATCGCCGGCCAGAAGTACCCCTTCAGCGATGCCGAGCAGGTTCGCCACATCCTGAAGCTGAACGGGGGTGTGGCATGATGCGCGCCTTTTCATTGGCCGAGGCTCAAGGCTGGCTGGGTGCCGAGTGCGTGTCTGGCGATCTGTCGTCGGTGGTGTTTGACGGGGTTTCAACCGATACCCGCACCCTTGAGCAGGGGCAGCTGTTCGTTGCTCTGCGGGGCGAGAATTTCGATGGCCACTTTTTTTTGCGGCAGGCTCGTGAGCAAGGTGCTGTTGGTCTGGTTGTCGATGCATTTGACAGCACCGTGTCGTTACCCCAGCTCGTGGTGGGAGACACTCTCATGGCCCTTGCGCAGCTGGCGGCCGGGAACCGCGACGAGAGTGAGGCCAGGATTCTTGTCATCACCGGCAGCAGTGGCAAGACGACCGTCAAGGAAATGTGTGCCGCGATTCTGTCGCAGATGGGGCCAACGCTGTCGACCCGGGGCAACCTGAACAACCACATCGGTGTGCCGCTGACGCTGTTCGGTCTCTCGCCGGAGCACCGTTTTGGCGTTATTGAGTTGGGAGCCAGTGGATTGGGTGAAATCGCCCATACGGTTGCATTGGCAAAGCCCGAGGTTGCCATTCTGACCAATGCGGGCCAGGCCCATTTGGAGGGCTTTGGCAGCTACGACAATATTGTGCTGGCCAAAGGCGAAATCATCGATGGGGTTGATGCCGGGGGGCTGGTGGTGCTGAACCAGGATGATCCGGCCTTCAGTCAGTGGCGGCAACGTGCGGGTGGCCGCCGGGTGGTCGGTGTCAGCCGGCTGGATGCGGCAGCGGACTACCACGCCGTGACTGAGAGTCATGACGACGGTACCAGAACCATTCAGGTACACGGCCCGGACAACTGGCGCTGCCGGGTTTCGCTGGCGCTTGAGGGTGATCACAACATCACCAACATGTTGCTGGCCATTGCTGCAACCCAAGAACTGGGCGCCGACGACCGGGCCATTGTCCACGGGCTGGGGCAGGTTGCGCCGGTTAAGGGACGGTTACAGGTATTGAACCTTTCGCCGGAACTGACGTTGATTGATGACAGCTACAACGCCAACCCGGCTTCGATGAAAGCGGCGTTGGGTGTTCTGGGGCAGCGGGCGGGGCAGAAGGTTGCGGTCCTGGGCGCGATGGCAGAGCTTGGCCCGGACGCACGGGCGCTGCACCAGGACGTGGGAGAGTTCGCCAGGGAACATGGCATTGACCGGATGATCACTGTGGGGCCTGGCTGTGAGGGCTACGCCGATGGGTTTGGTGAGGGCACAGAGCCGTGCCTGACCCATGATCAGGCAGTGGAGACTGTTGTCAGGGCAAAAAACACACCGTTGACAGTGTTGGTCAAGGGTTCTCGAAGTTCCGCCATGGATCGCGTGGTGGAGGGAATTAAAGAAAAGGTGAATAACTCATGCTGCTCTGGCTGACAGAGGTTCTGTCGCAATATTTTTCGGCACTGACGGTGTTTCAGTACCTGACCCTGCGCGGAATTCTGGGAACACTTACCGCGCTGCTGATTTCGCTGATCATCGGGCCGGTTATGATCCGTAAACTGAGCCAGTACCAGATTGGTCAGGCGGTGCGGGACGACGGCCCGCAAACCCATCTCAGCAAGGCCGGTACGCCCACCATGGGTGGTGCACTGATCCTGGTCGCCATCGGCATCAGCACCCTGCTTTGGGCAGATCTGGGAAATCGTTATGTCTGGGTGACCATTCTGGTGACGCTTCTGTTTGGCGCCGTCGGCTGGGTCGACGACTATCGCAAAGTGGTTGAGCGAAACCCGCGCGGCTTGCCGGGCCGCTGGAAGTACTTCTGGCAGTCGTTGATCGGTGCCACGGCAGCGGTTGTGCTCTATTTCAGTTCTGCCCTACCCCAGGAAACCTCCCTGTATGTGCCGTTCGTCAAGCAGGTTTCCCTGACCCTCGGGCCGGTGCTCTTCATCCTGTTGAGCTACTTCGTCATTGTCGGTAGCAGCAACGCCGTCAACCTTACAGACGGGCTGGATGGCCTTGCCATCATGCCCACGGTCATGGTGGCCGGCGCGCTTGGCATTTTTGCCTACCTCTCCGGTCATGCCCAGTTCGCCAATTATCTTCTGATTCCGCACCTGCCCGGAACCGGTGAGCTCATTGTGTTCTGTGGTTCCCTGGTCGGCGCTGGTCTGGGATTCCTGTGGTTCAACACCTACCCGGCCCAGGTCTTCATGGGGGATGTGGGCGCGCTCGCCCTCGGTGCGGCTCTTGGGGTGGTTGCGGTTATTGTCCGGCAGGAAATCGTGCTCTTCATTATGGGGGGTGTCTTCGTGATGGAGACAGTCTCGGTGATCCTGCAGGTCGCCTCGTTCCGTCTGACCGG
Source organism: Marinobacter sp. SS8-8 (assembly GCF_030540945.1). Taxonomy (NCBI): domain Bacteria; kingdom Pseudomonadati; phylum Pseudomonadota; class Gammaproteobacteria; order Pseudomonadales; family Marinobacteraceae; genus Marinobacter; species Marinobacter sp. SS8-8. The sequence goes on from NZ_JASSVN010000024.1 coordinate 22,736, forward strand.
GCGCAGAATCTTTCGCATGGCGCCCCTGCATCATCACTTTGAATTGAAAGGCTGGCCCGAGCCCCGGGTTATTGTCCGGTTCTGGGTCATCACAGTCGTTCTGGTCCTGATTGGCATTGCCAGTCTGAAACTGAGATAGGAAAACGCTGCTGCTATGAGTGTCATTGTTTCGGATCGCCGCACACTGGTCGTAGGGCTCGGTAAAACCGGGCTCTCCTGCGTGCGCTATCTGTCTGAACAAGGGCGGGACATAGCGGTTGCAGACACCCGCACGGCGCCTCCCGGTCTGGATGAACTCAGAGCAGGCTGGCCGGATATTCCGGTACACCTCGGGCCTTTCGACCGCGACCTGTTTGCAGGGTTCAACGAATTGGTGGTGAGCCCGGGCATCAGTATTGCGGAGCCAGCGATCGCGGGTGCTGCGAAGCAGGGCGCACGCATCCGGGGCGACATTGACCTGTTCGCCGAGGCGGCGGATGCCCCCATCGTTGCAATCACCGGCTCCAACGGCAAAACCACGGTGACCACCCTGTTGGGTGAAATGGCCAGGACGGCCGGTCGCAAGGTGGCCGTGGGGGGCAATATCGGTACTCCGGCCCTGGACCTGTTAAACCGGGGCGCAGACCTGTATGTGCTCGAGCTGTCCAGTTTCCAGCTGGAGACCACGGAAGAGCTGAACGCCCTTGCGGCCACGGTACTGAACGTCAGTGACGATCACATGGACCGCTACCCGGACAGGATGGCCTACTTCCAGGCCAAGCAGCGGATCTTCCGGGGCTGCAGGAATGCCATTGTCAATCTGGACGATGCCCTCAGTACACCGATGGCGCGGGACAACCTCAGGTTCCTGTGTTTTGGTTTTCACAGGGTAAACCCGGAAACCTTCAGTACCCGGGATGACGACCAGGGCACCTGGATTACTTTTGGTTTCGACAACCTGATCCTCGCCAGTGAACTCAGGCTGCTCGGGCGCCACAATATCAGCAATGTCATGGCGGCCCTGGCACTGGGACACGCTGCGGGACTGCCGATGGGCGTGATGCTGAAGGTGGCACGGGAGTTTCCGGGCCTGCCGCACAGGTGCGAATTTGTTCGCCGGTTTAACGGCGTGGATTTCATAAACGATTCCAAGGGCACGAATGTCGGTGCAACGGTGGCGGCCATCGAGAGTCTGGCTCCGGAGAATGGCAAGGTGGTACTGATTGCCGGCGGTGATGGAAAGGGCGCCGATTTCACCGCGATGGAGGCGCCCATTGCCCTGCACTGCCGGGCGGTGGTGCTGATTGGTCGTGATGCCCCGGCCATTGCTGATGTACTGGGCAGTGGTATTCCGGTTTATCCGTCGGAGAGTCTGGCAGACGCGGTCGCCAGGTCTGCGGAACTGGCGCATCCCGGGGACCGGGTGTTGCTGTCCCCGGCCTGTGCCAGTTTTGATATGTTCCGCGATTACCTGGACCGTGGTGATCAGTTCCGTGCACTGGTGGAGGGCCTGTGATGAACGCAGATCTTTCATTGCCGGACCGGAACCCGTGGCTTGGAGAAATCCAGCCGCTGGCCATGCTGGTGATCAGTTCTGTGGCGCTGATGGTTGTAGGGGTTGTGATGATTTCGTCAGCATCCATGGATATGGCCGCTGAAACCCTGGGTAACAGCTATCACTACGTGATTCGCCAGTTGATGTTTGCCGGCCTTGGTTTTCTTGCGGCACTGGTGGCCGTCAATGTGCCAGTGGCCTGGTGGGAGCGCAGTGGCTGGTTGCTTCTGGGTATCGGTCTGCTGGTGCTCGTTCTGGTTCTTACCCCGCTCGGACGAACGGTGAACGGCTCGACCCGATGGATTCCTTTTGGCCTGTTCAATGTTCAGGTATCGGAAGTGGCCAAACTATGCCTGATAGCGTACCTGGCCGGCTACGTTGTTCGGCGCCGTGAGGAGTTGCTCAATACCTGGGCCGGCTTCCTGAAACCCCTGGTGGTTCTGGGACTTGCATCGGTTCTTCTGGTCATTCAGCCAGACTTTGGTGCCACGGTGGTGCTGGTCACGGCCGCGGCGGGAATGATCTTCCTGAGTGGTGTGCGGCTGAGCCGGTTTGTGCCATTGATCGGCACGCTCGTGGTGTTGGGTGCCATTCTCATCGTCACCCAGCCGTACCGCCTGAAGCGGGTCGTCAGTTATCTCGACCCCTGGAAAGACCAGTTCGACAGCGGCTACCAGCTGACCCAGTCGCTGATTGCCTTTGGTCGTGGAGACTGGGGCGGTGTCGGCCTGGGCAATTCCATCCAGAAGCTGTTTTACCTGCCAGAGGCTCATACCGATTTCATCTTCGCGATTATTGCCGAGGAGTTCGGGCTCCTGGGCTCGCTGCTTGTGCTCAGCCTGTTCACATTGCTGGTGATCACCGGCTTCGTGATCGCCCGCCGGGCCGAGAATGCGGGCATGCCCTTTGCCGCCTGCTTTGCTTATGGCCTGACTTTGCTGGTTGGCCTGCAGGCCGGTATCAACATGGCGGTCAGTACCGGTCTGTTGCCCACCAAGGGGCTGACTCTGCCGCTGGTCAGCTATGGCGGCTCCAGCCTGATGATCACCTGCGTCAGCATCGGCATTCTGGCCAGGGTTGAAATGGAGCGTCTCGATCAGGAAAAGCTGGCCCGTGAAAAGGCCGGTCCGAAAAAGCGGGGAGGTGCGGTGTATGACTGACCAGCGCCGCTTTCTGATGATGGCAGGCGGTACCGGTGGGCATGTTTTCCCGGCTCTGACCACGGCACGTGCGCTTGCAGTGCGGGGACACCAGGTTTACTGGCTTGGCGCTAGCGGAGGCATGGAGCAGAGGCTGATCGGTGACACCGATATTCCGCTTTCGCTGATTCATATTTCCGGTTTGCGGGGTAAGGGCAGGCTTGCACTGGTGCTCGCACCGTTCCGCCTGATGCGGGCTCTCGGTGAGGCATTCACCGTCCTGCGCCAGATTCGTCCGGATTGTGTGGTCGGCATGGGCGGTTTTGTCACCGGGCCCGGTGGCGTGGCCGCCTGGCTGACCCGGACTCCGCTGGTGATACACGAACAGAATGCCATCGCGGGAATGACCAACCGTATTCTGGTGAGGTTTGCGGAAACCGTGCTCGAAGCCTTCCCCGGAAGCTTTGGACCGAAAGTCGTCACCCGGTGCACTGGCAATCCGGTCCGGGAGGATCTGGCGACCTTACCGGCACCAGAACAGCGGTTGGCGGGCCGGGAGGGTCCTTTCAGGTTGCTGGTCATTGGCGGCAGTCTTGGTGCCCAGGTGTTCAACCAGCAGTTGCCGGAGGCACTGGCCCTGTTGCCAGAAGCACAACGGCCAGTTGTTCGCCACCAGTGTGGTGAACGCCATGTTGAGGTTGCTCGGGAGACTTATGAGAAGCACGGGGTTGAGGCAAGCGTCGAACCGTTTATCAAGGACATGGCAGACGCCTACCAATGGGCCGACCTGGTTCTGTGCCGCTCCGGCGCACTGACCGTCTCCGAGCTCTGTGCTGCGGGCATCGGTGCTGTGTTGGTGCCGTTTCCCCATGCGGTGGACGATCACCAGACCAAAAACGGTGAGCAAATGGTGGCCGCTAAGGCCGCCATATTGATCCCGCAATCCATGATGACCCCGGCCGTACTGGCAGAAACCCTGGGCGATTTATCCCGGGACCGCAGCCGGGTAACCGATATGGCGAAGGCCGCCAGAACATTGGCCCGCCCAGATGCAACGGAGAGAGTCGTGAATTACTGTCTGGAGGCCGCTAATGGCTGATGCAACCAATCCGCCCCTGGTCTACCAGGTTCCAGAAATGCGCCGGATTCGCCACATCCATTTCGTGGGTATTGGTGGTGCCGGTATGAGCGGCATTGCCGAGGTGCTCAAAAACCAGGGGTATGACGTCTCCGGCTCGGATCTGAAAGAAAGCCCGGTTACCGGTCGCCTGAAAGCCATGGGCGTCGAGGTTCAGATCGGTCATAGGGAAGAAAACAGTGCCAGCGCCGATGTGGTGGTGGTGTCGTCTGCCGTTGCTTCAGGCAATCCGGAAGTCACCGCCGCTCGCACCCGCCGTGTTCCTATTGTGCCCAGGGCGGAAATGCTGGCTGAGATCATGCGTTACCGGCACGGGATCGCTGTGGCGGGTACCCACGGTAAAACCACCACCACCAGTCTGATCGCATCGATTCTGGGTGAGGCCGGGCTGGACCCGACTTTCGTGATCGGCGGCAAGCTGAACAGTGCCGGCACCAATGCCCAGCTCGGTGGGTCCCGCTATCTGGTGGCGGAGGCTGACGAAAGCGATGCGTCGTTCCTGCACCTGACACCGGTCATTTCGGTGGTGACTAACATCGAAGCGGACCACATGGATACCTATGGCGGCGATGTTGGAAAGCTGAAGCGGACCTTCGTCGATTTCCTCCACAACCTGCCGTTTTACGGCGTGGCGGTGATGTGTGTGGATGACGCTTATGTCCGGGAAATCATTCCCCGGATATCGAGGGCGATCATTACCTATGGCATCGACAACCCGGAGGCGGATTACCGGGCCGAGAACATCACCTCCGATGGCTTGCGGACCCACTTTGTAGTGAGGCGTCCGGCCGGCCGGCGCGATCTGACGGTAGAACTGAAAATGCCCGGTCGTCACAACGTGGCGAACGCGCTGGCGGCGATTGCCGTGGCGACCGATGAAGGTGTCGCGGATGAGGCTATTGGCCGTGGCCTGGCCGGATTTGCCGGTGTCGGACGCCGGTTCCAGGTGTACGGCAATTACAAGACACCCAAGGGCATAATCACCCTGGTGGATGATTATGGTCACCACCCCACGGAGGTTGAGGCGGTTATCCGTGCCGCCCACGATGCCTGGCCGGATCGCCGTCTGGTGATGGTGTACCAGCCGCACCGATATAGCCGGACCCGTGATCTTTACGAAGATTTCGTCCGTGTGTTGTCGGAGGTGGACGGATTGCTGCTGATGGACGTCTATTCCGCCGGTGAACCAGCGATTCCAGGCGCCGATGGTCGCGCCCTGTGCCGCAGCATCCGCCAGAGAGGGCAGGTAGAGCCGGTGTTCGTTGAGGATAGCCGGGAGATTGAATCCCTGCTGGCCAATGTGCTGCAGGATGGCGACCTGCTGATAACCCAGGGCGCCGGAGATATTGGTGGCGTGGCGGCGCGGCTGGCGGCCGCGGGAGTGATTGCTGGTGAGTGATATGCATCATCCCGAACCCCAGGCCTACCAGGCGGCCCCCGACCTCGTGCGGGCGCTCGGACGGGTGGCGGTCTTTATGGGCGGCGATTCCGCTGAGCGGGACGTGTCCCTGAAAAGCGGCAAGGCGGTCCTGGCGGCGCTGGTGTCGGCCGGCGTGGATGCCTACGCCGTGGACGTCCGGGGCTGCCTGTTGAGAACCGTGGATAGTCCGGAGTTTGACCGGGTGTTCATTGCCCTGCATGGCCGTGGCGGTGAGGACGGTACGCTTCAGGCCATCCTGTCTCAGGCGGGTATTCCCTACACCGGTAGCGAAATGCTGGCCTCGGCCCTGGCCATGGACAAGTTGAGAACCAAGTACGTGTTCGAGGGCTGCGGTCTGCCGACGCCGACATTCCGGATCATGTCCGGTAGCGCTCAGGCCGGCCAGATCATTGGCGAATTGCGGGCGCCGTTGAGTGTGAAGCCTTCGCGGGAAGGCTCCAGCATCGGTATCCGCAAGGTCTACACCGCTGCGGAGCTGGCCGAAGCCTACGAAGCGGCTGCGGCGCTGGACAATCTGGTATTGGTGGAAGAGTGGATTGAAGGGCCGGAGTTTACCGTCAGCCTGCTGCAGGACCAGGCGCTTCCGGCGATTGGCCTGAGCACGGATCACGTGTTCTACGACTACGACGCCAAGTACCTGGCGGACGATACCCGCTACCGGATTCCCTGTGGCCTGGCGCCGGAGGATGAGGTCCGTCTGCAGCATCTGGCTCTGGAGGCCTTCCGTGTTGTCGGCTGCCGGACCTGGGGCCGGGTCGACATCATGCAGGACAGCGACGGCAAGTTCTGGCTGCTGGAAGTCAATACCGTGCCGGGAATGACTGATCACAGTCTCGTACCGATGGCGGCCAAGGCGGCGGGCATCAGTTTTGAAGAGCTGGTGGTAAGGATTCTCAGGGACACACTGGAGGTCGCCGATGCTTGAGACACTGCTGATCCGGAGCCGGGCGACACCGTCCGAACCCCCTCGGCGCCGGGGGGCAACCTCCCTCGGGACTGAGCGGGACCGGTTTGGCGTGTTAAGAGGTGTTCTGGCAGCGGTGCCCTGGCTTCAGGTGGGTGTGGGTGCGGTGATTGTTCTGCTTGCGGCTCTGGTGCCCTGGGGAACCGGCAAGGTGCTGGGTGCCATGGACCAGCAGATCCTGGCGGTGGATGTGAAAGGGGATTTTACCGGCGACAGCCGGGTTGCCGTCGAGCGGGCTGCCGGCAGCTGGATTGGCAAGAGTTATTTCGCCACGGATCTGTCCGACATCAAGGCCAGTCTGGAGCATCGGCCCTGGGTTGAATCCGCTGCCGTGCAGCGGGTCTGGCCGGATCGCCTGGTGATTGATATCCGGGAGAAAAAGCCCTTGGCCTACTGGACCGACGGGCGCCTGGTAAGCCGGACCGGTGAGCTGTTTGCGCCCCCCAATCCGGAAGTGGCGGGCAGGTTGCCCCGGTTGGCGGGACCGGATGAACGGGTGCGTGATGTGATCAACATGGCGCGAACCATGAGCGAAAAGCTGGTTGCCCGGGGGCTGGGTTTTGCGGGCTTGTCCCTGGAACATCGGGGTGCCTGGACCCTGCGACTGGACAACGGCATCGAAGTGGTGCTTGGCCGGGATCAGGTGGAGCAGCGATTTGAACGGTTTATGACGGTTTATGAAAACCGGCTGGCGGCACGGTCGGACGAAGTCAGTCGGGTGGATGCCCGCTACACCAACGGTGTGGCGGTCAAGTGGAAGGCTGCTGTGACAGCTTCCGGCCCGAAATCATAGTAACGGTTAATTCAGACCTACGGTTTGGTGAAACACATGTCATCGGTTGAAACGGAAAACATGATTGTCGGCCTCGATATCGGAACCTCGAAAGTGGTTGCGATTGTCGGCAAGCGCAAGATGGACGGCACCATCGAGGTGGTGGGCATTGGTTCCCACCCTTCCCGGGGCCTGAAGCGTGGCGTGGTGGTGAACATTGAAACCACGGTCCAGGCGATTCAGCGCGCCGTGGAAGAGGCAGAGTTGATGGCAGGGTGTCGCATTCACTCGGTATACGCAGGTATCGCTGGCAGCCATATCAAGAGCCTGAACTCCCACGGGATTGTTGCCATCCGTGACCGCGAAGTCACCCAGGCCGATATCGACCGGGTAATTGATGCCGCCCAGGCGGTGGCGATTCCGGCCGATCAGAAGATTCTGCACATTCTGCCCCAGGAATTTGTGATTGACAGCCAGGAAGGCATCAAGGAGCCGATGGGCATGTCCGGTGTGCGTCTGGAAGCGAAGGTGCACCTGGTCACCTGCGCGGTAAACGCCGCCCAGAATATCGAGAAATGCGTGAGGCGCTGCGGCCTTGAGGTGGATGACATCATCCTGGAGCAACTGGCGTCCAGCCACGCCATCCTCACCGAAGACGAAAAGGAACTGGGTGTCTGTGTGGTGGACATCGGTGGCGGAACCACCGACATCGCCGTATTCACCGGTGGTGCGATTCGTCATACCGCGGTGATCCCGATCGCCGGTGACCAGGTGACCAACGATATCGCCATGGCGCTCCGGACACCGACCCAGAATGCCGAAGAGATAAAGATCAAGTATGCCTGTGCACTGACCCAGCTGGCCGGCGCCGATGAAACCATCAAGGTGCCCAGCGTCGGGGATCGACCTCCGCGGGATCTCTCGCGGCAGGCTCTGGCCGAGGTGGTGGAGCCCCGTTACGAGGAGCTGTTCACACTGGTGCAGTCCGAACTGCGCCGGTCCGGGTTCGAGGACCTGGTTCCGGCGGGCATCGTGATTACCGGCGGTTCTTCCACCATGGAAGGCGTAGTGGAGCTGGCCGAAGAGATCTTCCACATGCCGGTAAGGCTGGCCTGCCCGCAGGCAGTCTCCGGTATGACGGAAGTGGTCAACAACCCGATCTACGCCACCGGCGTGGGGTTGTTGATTCATGGTTTCCGCCAGATGGATCTGGGGCGGACACCGGTGCTCAAGGGTGAAGATGCACCCTCGCTGTTTGAGCGCATGAAAGCCTGGTTCACCGGTCATTTCTGACGGCGCCGGGTGGCAGTACACGAAGGTATCTCGAAAATACACTCTCGAACAAACGGTCGGAACAGGGCTGAAAACAGCACGAAGGAGTAGGGGAAATGTTTGAACTCGTCGATAATGTCCAGCAAAACGCTGTCATTAAAGTCGTCGGTGTTGGCGGTGGTGGCGGCAACGCCGTGCGCCATATGCTTAACAGCGACATCGAAGGTGTGGAATTCATCTGCGCCAATACCGATGCCCAGGCGCTGACCGATATGGACGCGCGCCAGATCATTCAGCTTGGTGGCAATATCACCAAGGGTCTGGGCGCCGGTGCCAATCCTGAGGTGGGTCGCCAGTCCGCCCTGGAAGACCGTGACCGTATCGCCGAAGCCATCAAGGGCGCTGACATGGTGTTCATCACCGCTGGCATGGGCGGTGGTACCGGCACCGGTGCGGCGCCGATTGTGGCGGAAGTGGCCCGTGAACTTGGCATCCTTACCGTTGCCGTGGTTACCAAACCATTCATGTTCGAGGGTGGCAAGCGCATGAGCGTTGCCGAATCCGGCCTGAAGGAGCTTGAGGAGAGCGTCGACTCCCTGATCACCATCCCCAATGAAAAGCTGCTAGCGGTGATGGGCAAGAAAACCAGCCTGCTGGACGCGTTTGCCGCGGCAAATGATGTGCTGCTGGGTGCGGTTCAGGGGATTGCGGATCTGATCACCCGTAACGGCATGATCAACGTTGACTTCGCGGACGTAAAAACCGTTATGTCTGAAATGGGTATGGCCATGATGGGTACCGCCCGGGCCACCGGTGAAAACCGTGCACGGGAAGCTGCCGAAGCGGCCATCCGCAGTCCGCTGCTGGAAGACATCAACCTGCAGGGCGCCAAGGGTATCCTGGTAAACATTACCGCCGGCATGGATCTGAATCTGGGCGAATTCTCGGAAGTTGGCGACATCGTGCGTGAGTTTGCTTCTGACTCGGCTACCGTCGTTGTTGGTACCGTTATTGATCCGGAAATGACCGACGAACTGAAAGTGACCGTCGTTGCCACCGGGCTTGGCGGCGACCGCGAGAAGCCGGCCAAGGTTGTGGACAATACCCGCACTCTGGATGGAAAAACCGATTACAACCAGTTGGACCGCCCCGCTGTTCTGCGTCGTCGGGCCGTTTCCCATGGAAATGTGGCCATCGACCAGAGCAAAGAGCGCGAGGAGCAGGGAGTTGACTATCTCGATATTCCCGCATTCCTCCGCCGGCAGGCGGACTGATAATCTGTTGTAATTGTGATCCGGTTCCGGTCTGCGTACGAAAAAAAACGGAACCTCGACGCCGGTAAACACGCGCGCTGAGTGCCTTGGTCCGGCGCCCGGTGGACGTTTGGCAGGGGCTGATGGGTTAAATGGCATTCAGTCCTGTTTTCTGGTATTCTCCGGGCAGAATTTTGCCCAGAATATCGCCTTTTTGTGACGGAAATATGTACCGATGATCAAACAACGGACACTCAAAAACACCATCCGTGCCACCGGTGTTGGCTTGCACTCCGGTGAGAAAGTATACCTGACCCTGAAGCCCGCCCCGGTGGACTCGGGCATCATCTTCCGACGTTCTGATCTGGACCCGATGGTCGAGATCCGTGCCTGTGCGGAAAATGTGGGTGAGACCATGCTGTCCACGACGCTGGTAAAAGACGGTGTCCGTGTGGCGACGGTTGAGCATCTGCTCTCCGCCATGGCTGGTCTCGGTATTGATAACTGCTTTGTGGAGCTCAGTGCTGCGGAAGTTCCGATCATGGACGGCTCTGCCGGTCCCTTCGTGTTTCTGCTGCAATCTGCCGGTATTGCCGAGCAGGAGGCTGCCAAGCGCTTTATTCGCATCAGGCGTGAAGTGACCGTTGAAGAGGGCGACAAGAAAGCAACCTTCCTGCCGTTCGAAGGCTTCAAGGTAAGCTTCGGGATCGATTTCGATCACCCGGTCTTCAAGGGCCGTGCCCAGACTGCCACAGTCGACTTCTCAAGCACCTCCTTCGTGAAGGAAGTCAGCCGCGCACGGACCTTTGGTTTCATGCGCGACATCGAGAAGCTGCGTGCCATGAACCTGGCGCTCGGTGGCAGCGTGGATAACGCCATTGTAGTTGACGACTACAAGATTCTGAACGAAGACGGTCTGCGTTATGATGACGAGTTTGTCAAGCACAAGGTGCTGGACGCAATTGGCGACCTGTACCTGCTGGGCAACAGCCTGATTGGTGAGTTCCGCGGCGTAAAGTCCGGTCACGATCTGAACAACAAGTTACTGCGTAAGCTCCGGGCTGAGGAAGACGCCTGGGAAGTGGTTACGTTTGACGACGAAGCCACGGCTCCGATTTCCTACATGAAGCCGGCGCTGGCAGCCCAGGCTTAAAGCAGAACGCTTTAATCCCGGACGTGACTTGCGAGTTTTTCGAGAACCTCGCGCAGTGCTTTATCCTTCGTGTGCCCGGCCTCCTCTTTGAGGAGCCGGGCATTTTCCTTGCTTAAGGGCGCCTTTTTAAACGCTGACTTCTCCCGGAACCTCGGCGGCGCGACTTTAACCCTCAGCTTCCAGACAAACCGGAACAGCCCGTTTTCCCGAAGTTTTTCCATGATTTCGTGCTGGCGGAAGCGAATCTGGCTGGCCTTGCCGGCGGTCTCCGCAGAAAGAACCAGTTCACCTTCCTGGCAGCTTATAAAGCGTGTGCCCCTGACCAGGTCTTCCGGAAGGGCGGCCAGAACCTGCTCCTCGGCCTGACGGTGAAGTTCGGCCCGTGCGACAAGATCCTTGAGTGCCGGGGTCTTGCCGAGCTTGTCGAAGGTCATTTTTTGCTCGCTTTTTTGTTTCATGGGCGCGTTTTTACTCGACGGCTCTGATTACGATTGGTTACACTTCGGCACGGTTTATGCGTAGTGCCTGTATTACACTCGTTTTACATTGTGGTAAATGAGTATGTCTACCGGGCGCTGCGATTTTTTCAGTATGTAGCTGTTGCCAGAGGATGGCAGACCCACTCGGAATTTCTCCGGGGCGCAACACTACAGGATGCGGTTGCGGCTCAACGATGAAACCAGAAGATGATATGAATATTATTCTTGTTGGCAAACACCACGGAAAGTCCCGTGTGTTGGCGATCAACAGTTCTCTTGCCGTCGGCCTGTTCCTTTTGGTGCTCTCGGTGCTCGTGGCGGCCGGTTGGGCCGGCTATCAGATGGCCGTCCAGCGAGCCGAGGCCAGGGTGCCAAGTAATTCGGAGCTGGTGGCGGGCTGGCAGCAAATACTGGCACAACAGAAGGCGGAGCTGGCTGTAATCGAGGAAAATGTCCAGCAGCAGGTGGACGCCCTGACGCTGCGACTGGGTGAAATTCAGGGGCGCCTGTTGCGACTGGATGCCCTGGGGCAACGGTTCGTGGAGTCCGGCCTGGTGGCGAGCGACGAATTCGATTTCGAGCAACCGGCTGCGGTAGGTGGCCCGGAAGATGGGCTGTCCGGCGATTCTTTCTCTGCGCCAGAGCTCACTCGCATGATCGAGGAAATGGAGCGGCGGATTGAGGACCGGGAGCAGCAGCTGCGCCTGCTGGATCAGGTGGCTTCCCGGCAGAAGCTCGAAGATGAGCTCTACCTTGAGGGTCGCCCCATCACGTGGGGGTGGTTGTCCTCACGTTATGGTTACCGCTCTGATCCTTTCACCGGCAAACGCACATGGCATGCGGGGGTTGACCTTGCCGGCAAGGACGGCAGCAACATTATTTCGGTTGCCGGTGGCGTCGTGACCTACGCCGGCGAGCGCTACGGCTATGGCAATCTGGTTGAAATTGACCATGGCGACGGTCTAGTTTCCCGGTACGCTCACTGCAAAACCGTCAAGGTCCAGGTGGGTGATATTGTCCAGAAAGGCCAGGTTGTGGCTCTGATGGGCAGTACCGGGCGTTCCACTGGCCCGCATGTCCATTTTGAAGTGATCCGGAACGGAAAGTCAGAGAACCCGGAAACGTACATCAAACGTGCGAGCCGCTAGTCATTTCCTGGCTCATCGTTAGCTTTAGATTTTCCTTCGCCATTCGCTGGTCATTCAGGTCTGTATCCCGGAATCTGGCGTCTCGCCACAGCCTTATTGCGCTCGTGTGAGCCCTGTCTTTTGTCCTGTTACAAAATAAGGTTAGAATGCCGGCTTCCTCCGTTTAATCAAAGAAGCAGTGGTCTATGTTCACAAAGCTTGCAACCAAGATGTTCGGCAGTAAAAACGCCAGAGAAATCAAGAGAATGCGGAATTCGGTCTCGCGCATCAATGAGCTTGAAGAACAGTATGGCAATCTGTCTGACTCCGAGTTGCAAGGCAAGACAGCGGAGTTTCGCCGGCGTTTTGACGAAGGCGAATCCCTGGAGTCGCTGTTGCCGGAAGCGTTTGCGGCGGTGCGGGAGGCTGGCCGCCGGGTCATGGGCATGCGTCATTACGACGTTCAGATGATCGGTGCGATCACCCTGCATGAAGGCCGGATCGCGGAAATGAAAACCGGTGAGGGCAAGACCCTGGTGGCAACCGCTGCGGTATACCTCAATGCTCTGTCGGGCAGGGGTGTTCACGTTGTTACCGTAAACGATTACCTGGCCCGTCGTGACGCAGACTGGATGGGCAAGCTGTACCGGTTCCTGGGTATGCAGGTGGGCGTTGTGGCCTCGGGCCAGCCGGCGGAGGAAAAGCGTGCGGCCTATCAGGCGGACATTACCTACGGGACCAACAACGAATTTGGCTTCGACTACCTGCGCGACAATATGGCGTTCAGTACCGAAGACAAGGTCCAGCGCGGGCTGAGCTACGCAATCGTGGATGAAGTGGACTCAATCCTTATTGATGAGGCCCGGACACCTCTGATCATTTCCGGTGCGGCGGAAGACAGCTCGAAACTGTATCAGGCCATCAATGAGCTGATTCCCAGCCTTGAGAAAGGCGAAGTTCCCGAGGAGGGCGAGCCTAGTGGGGATTTTACGATTGATGAAAAGTCCCGCCAGGTTGAGCTTACCGAATCCGGTCACGAGAAAGTCGAAGAGTTGTTACTGGGTCGCGGTCTGCTGAAGGAGGGCGAGAGCCTTTATTCCGCCGCCAACCTCAGCCTGCTGCATCATGTTCACTCGGCGCTGCGTGCCCACCACCTGTTCCAGAAAGATGTGGATTACATCGTCCAGGGTGACCAGGTGGTTATCGTGGACGAACATACCGGCCGCACCATGCCGGGCCGCCGCTGGAGTGAAGGCCTGCATCAGGCGGTCGAGGCAAAAGAAGGTGTCAGGATCCAGGCTGAGAGCCAGACTCTGGCGTCCACCACTTTCCAGAATTATTTCCGGCTTTACGACAAATTGGCGGGCATGACCGGTACCGCCGATACCGAGGCGTTCGAATTCCGCCAGATTTACGGCCTGGATGTGGTGGTCATTCCGCCTAACAAACCCATCCAGCGGATTGATTACAACGATCTGGTGTATCTCACCCAGGAAGAAAAGTTCCACGCGATTATCGACGAGATCAAGGATGTCACCGCCGAGGGCCGCCCCATTCTGGTGGGCACGGCGTCCATCGAAGCGTCCGAGCTGCTTTCCATGCTGCTCAGGAAGGCGCGGATCGAGCACAAGATCCTGAACGCCAAGCAGCACGAATCCGAAGCCCACATCATTGCTCAGGCGGGTCGTCCGGGCGCCGTTACCATTGCCACCAACATGGCGGGTCGTGGCACGGACATCGTGCTGGGCGGTAACTGGGAGCATGAGGTGGCTGCCATGGACAACCCTTCGGAAGAGGAGGTTGCCCGGATCAAGGCGGAGTGGACGGAGCGTCACAACCAGGTTCTTGAAGCCGGCGGCCTGCACATCGTCGGCACCGAGCGTCACGAGTCCCGCCGGATTGATAACCAGCTGCGAGGCCGTGCCGGTCGTCAGGGCGATCCCGGTTCTTCCCGCTTCTTCCTGTCCCTGGAAGACAACCTCATGCGTATCTTCGCGCCTGACCGGGTCAAGAGCCTGATGCAGGCCATGGGCATGAAAAAGGGTGAGGCCATTGAGCACCGGATGGTCACCAACGCCATCGAGAAGTCCCAGCGCAAGGTGGAAGGGCGCAACTTCGACATGCGTAAAACGCTGCTGGAATACGATGATGTCGCAAATGACCAGCGCACGGTTATCTACGACCAGCGCAACGAAGTCATGTCCTCCGACGACATTTCAGAGATGGTCAGGACCATTCGGGAAGACGTGGTCGACTCGCTGATCAGCGAATACATCCCGCCCCAGAGCATGCCGGAACAATGGGATGTGGCGGGGCTGGAATCCCAGCTTCAGTCGGAGATGGCGATCAATCTGCCGGTTCAGACGTGGCTGGAAGAGGACAGTAAGCTGTACGAGGAGAACTTGCGCCAGAAGATTCTGGACGAGATCGTCGCTGCGTATGAAGCCAAGGAAGAGATTGCCGGCCCCGAGGCCATGCGCAAGTTCGAGAAGCAGGTTTTCCTGCAGGTACTTGATACCCTGTGGAAGGAGCATCTTTCCAACATGGACCACCTGCGCCGAGGTATTCATTTGCGGGGCTATGCTCAGAAAAACCCCAAGCAGGAATACAAGCGCGAGGCGTTCAACCTGTTTGAAGCCATGCTCGATACCATGAAGCGGGATGTGACTCGCGTGCTCTGCCACGTGCGCGTTCAGAGCCGGGAAGAAATGGAAGAAGTAGAGCGCCGTCGCAAACAGGAGCTGGAGCAGGAACTCGCCCGCGCCCGCCTGCGCCATGATGAGACCAGTGCTACCGCCCAGGGCCAGGGTGAGGGCGACACGGAAGGTGCCCGTCAGTCGACGCCCGACACCTTCGTGCGTCAGGAGCGTAAGATAGGTCGAAATGAGCCCTGCCCCTGCGGGTCCGGCAAGAAATACAAGCAGTGTCATGGCAAGGTCAGCTGATTCCGTCAACTGATCGGGAATCCGGAACCCGCGATCTGCCGGCAAGAACTGGCAGGCTGCGGGTTTTTCCGTTTTGAGTTGACCGTATGGTCCCTCGTGCAGGTTCAGATATTAAGGAGTAACAGAATGGCGGTAGGTCCGGGAACCTTACCTGAGTTTCATCCGGTGGCCGGAGTCCGGCTTGGCATTGCCAGTGCCGGTATCAAGAAGCCGGGGCGAAAGGATGTGGTTTTGTTTGCGTTGGCCCCGGAAAGCCGGGTTGCCGGAATCTTCACCAAAAATCAGTTCTGTGCCGCCCCCGTCACGCTGAGCCGCAGGCACCTGGCAGAGGCGTCGCCCCGGTATCTGCTGATCAATACCGGTAATGCCAATGCTGGCACGGGAGAGCGGGGCATGCAGGATGCGAAGGCCTGCTGCCAGGCTCTGGCAGCTCGGGCCGGCGTCAGTGAGGTCGAGATCCTGCCGTTTTCCACGGGGGTCATTGGTGAGCCGCTGCCGGTTCAGAAGATTGTCGGTGCCCTTCCCGAAGCCCTGGCGAGTATAGCGGAAGACCGCTGGGCCGAAGCCGCCAGCGGTATTATGACGACCGACACCCGACCCAAGGGCGCATCCTGCCAGGTGGAGCTGGATGGCCACACTGTGTCCATCTCCGGAATCAGTAAGGGAGCCGGCATGATTCGCCCCAATATGGCAACCATGCTCGGCTTTATTGCCACCGATGCCCGAATTGCGCCGGAGCTTCTGCAGAGCCTCGCCTCCGAACTGGGAGAGGCGTCCTTCAATCGCATTACCATCGATGGCGACACCTCCACCAACGACGCCTGTATGCTGATGGCCACCGGCCAATATTCCGGGCCGGAAATCACGACCTCCAGTGCGTCATTGCCAAAGCTCCGGGAAGCCCTGCAAAAAGTCTATCTGGAGCTGGCCCACGCTATTGTCCGGGATGGCGAAGGGGCAACCAAGTTTGTCACCATTGATGTCAGTGGCGCGGTCAGTCAGCAGGAAGCGCTGGGCGTCGCCTATACCGTTGCCCATTCCCCGCTGGTGAAAACCGCGCTGTTTGCCTCGGATCCCAACTGGGGGCGGATTCTGGCGGCGGTGGGGCGCGCTGGTGTTGAAGGACTGGATCTGAATGCCCTGGAAATCTACCTCGGGGATGTCTGTCTGGTGCGCAATGGCGGTCGGGCAGAGGATTACTCGGAAGCCCGGGGCCAGGCGGTGATGGACCGGGAAGAGATCACCATTGCCATTGATCTCAAGCGAGGTGAAGTGCGCGAAACCGTCTGGACCTGCGACTTCTCCCACGACTATGTCACGATCAACGCCGAGTACCGTACCTGAGCATGACATCCGCGAAACCTCCGGTGAAAGAAGTCCATGTCGCCGTGGCGGTTATTATCCGCAACGGCCAGGTACTCATTGCCCGGCGGCCAGACCATGTGCACCAGGGGGGCTTGCTTGAGTTCCCCGGTGGCAAGGTGGAGCCGGGTGAACGTGTTCAGGCAGCACTGGTGCGCGAGATTGCCGAGGAAACCGGCCTCAGGGTGCCTGAGACCTCTCTGGAGCCGGTCATTGGTATTCGCCATGATTATGGCGACAAGCGGGTTTTCCTTGATGTGTGGGCGACCAGAGCCGCTGAAGGCGAACCTGAGGGTCGTGAGGGCCAACTGGTAGGATGGCGTAGCCCTGACCGGCTCCGGGATCAGGATTTCCCGGCGGCCAACCGGCCTGTTATCCGGGCATTGCGGCTGCCCAGGCAACTGGCGATTACCGGAGCGGCAGCCGGTTCTGATCAAGCCATTGAGGGTCTTCGGACAGGATTGGCTGATGCCTCGCAGGCGCTGGTGGTGCTCCGTGCTCCGGCCATCACCGGGCCGGATTATCGTCAGCTTGCGGCAGCGGCGGTGCCGGTGTGCGAGGCGGCTGGTGCCGGTCTGATCGTGCATGGCGCCCCCGAGGTCTTCCATGGCACGCCCGGGGCCCGTGGTCTGCATCTGCCATGGCGCGAAGCGGCCAAACAGGTGAAGAGGCCGGTTCCGGCGGATGCGTGGCTGGGTGTTTCCTGCCATGATGCAATGGAGATTGACCATGCCGTCGCCATTGGCGCGGACTATGTCACGCTCGGGCCTGTCAAGCCAACCCGAAGCCATCCAGGAGAGCTGGCCATGGGCTGGGAAGCCTTCGGAACCCTGGTCTCCGGGGCGCCGGTTCCCGTTTATGGGCTGGGAGGGCTCGGCCTTGCGGACCTTTCCGAGGCCCGGCAACAGGGTGGTCAGGGGATCGCCGGTATCGGTTTCTGGTGGCCGGAAAACTGATCGTTGTCAGCGGTGGCCATTCCGGTCTCTGTTATGCTGTCAATCCCGCACTTTTTATTATCTGACACAAGCGATTCCGGGAGATTCTGTGAGTAAACTGACACATCTTGACGACAGGGGCGAAGCCCGAATGGTGGATGTGACCGACAAGGCTGCCACCGAGCGGGAGGCTCGCGCCGAAGCAACTATTCGAATGGCGCCGGAGACCCTGAACATGATTGTGGATGGTGAGCACCCCAAGGGCGATGTCCTGGCCGTGGCCCGCATTGCCGGGATCATGGCTGCGAAGAAAACTCACGACCTGATTCCCCTGTGTCACGCCCTCAATCTCACCTCGGTTAAGATAGAGCTGACGCCTGGTGAAGATGGTGCTTCGGTACACGTTGTTACCCGCTGCAAGCTGTCCGGCCAGACCGGTGTCGAGATGGAGGCGCTGACCGCCGCAAGCGTTGCGGCACTGACCCTTTACGACATGTGCAAGGCCGTCGACCGGGGCATGGAAATTGGTCCTGTCCGCCTGCTGGAGAAGAAGGGTGGCCGGAGTGGTCACTGGGTGGCCGACAAGTCCTGATCTGGCGGGTGGTTGAGCCCGTAGGTGTTCGGTTTCGGTGCTGGGCAGATGCCATGGCAGCGACAGTGTCGGGACTACGCCAAGCAGGCAGGCCCGTGATAGAATGCGCGGCCTCCAATGACTGAACCACGAGGAACCACTGTGGCTGTTCGTTACATCCAGACCTGCCGGTTGCCGACCCCGTTCGGGGTGTTCGATATGCATGGCTTTGAAGAACCGGATACCGGAAAGGAGCATGTTGCCCTGACACTGGGCGAACTGGACAGCGACGAACCCATGCTTGCCCGCACTCACTCCGAGTGTCTTACCGGTGATGCCCTCTACAGTATGCGGTGTGACTGTGGCTACCAGTTGGAAGAGGCGCTGCGGAACATCGCCCGGGAAGGTCGCGGTATCCTGATGTATCTGCGCCAGGAGGGCCGGGGGATCGGGCTCTTGAACAAGATCCGGGCTTACCACCTGCAGGACCAGGGCGCCGACACGGTCGAAGCCAATGAACGTCTGGGCTTTGCTGCGGATCTTCGCGATTACAGCATGTGCAAGGACATGCTGGAACACCTCGGTATCAAGAGCCTGCGGCTGATGACCAACAATCCCCGCAAGGTAAAGGCGCTGTCGTCCTACGGCATCGACATCGCGGAAAGGGTACCTCTGCATGTGGGCCGTAACCCCCACAATGAACACTATCTCGATACCAAACAGAGCAAGTTGGGGCACTGGTTGGAGACACACCAGGACGATGATCCGGAGGTCTGATCCGATTCTGATTTCGGATATGAAAGAAGCACCCGGAATTGCTATTGCTACCCAACATCCTGGCGTCCGGCTCTGGCGACAACTCTGTCATCACCATGATATACGGCTGAAAGGTAGCCGCAAGTCCGGAAACCTGGCTCTCACCCGGGCCTGCCGCTCTTCCTCCTGCTTTCTCTGCTCAGCAGCGTAAACATTCTTCAATGTCCATGAGGCGAGTGTCAGGACCATCGCGTTTCTTTGGTAGTTCCGGCACTTCCGGGAATCTGGTCCGCCCGGAAACCGGTTTTCTCCTGGCGATGGGATTGGCCATTCTCACTCACACGGCAACCTCTTTTACTGTCCAGTAGGGCACTGGCTCATTGCCGAACGGCTTCAAAACCTGGAGCTGTTTGTCCGGCAGCACACTGTGGCGACTGGCAGTCAAATAGGGTAAGCATCTTGCGGGCGCAATTCCCGGTACGCCTGGATGGAGACATTTCCCAACTGTGGTGTCAGCCAGCAGGTGCGTTTATCCCAGGTGTAGTCCGTCTGACGTTTGAGCCATTCAGCGCCTTCACCCTGTTGCCAGGCTTCTAAATTCATATCGCGCCAGAAACGGGGGTTACGCCCGGTTTTCTGGTCGTGTTCCGCCGTTACGGGATCCATTTGACGGAAGGGTTCGAGCCTCGGCATATCCGGCAACGGCTGGGATACGTCCATATACCGTTGGAGCATGTCCCACAGGGCCAGTACTTCCTCCTTCGAGGGCTCGATACGGCTGAAGGAGGTTTGGGTGAACTGCTTGGCGGTGTAGCGGTGAACAAACATCAGCCGGTAGAAAATACCGCCATGCTGGATGACCCGCTCCACATAGGCGTCAAACTCCTCAAAGGGCGCGGTCAGCTTCTTGCCCCCCGGTAGGGCGAAGCTTACCTCACCCGTTTCACGGTTGAAGGCGCTTTCTCCCGACTCCAGATTGCGGTTCAGGAGTTTGCCCAGCAGCTTGTCGAATGGCCTCAGGAGTAGCGCGAAACCGCCGATGACCCATGGCATGGTTTTTATAAGGAGATACAAGGAAGAGGGCATCCAAACGAGAACCGCAAATAGAATCACCAAAAACTGCAGGAGATGTGCTGTATCTACTGTAACAAGAGCCAAGTAGTAAACAATGACAACACCACCGCCGCCAATTAAGGCGGTGCCCCAGACATAAGGAATAAGCAGCAGCAAAGCCGAAAGCCCTATAAACAAACGCCTTGCCGTTCAGGAAGCGAATCTGCCGCTGATCCCACCACCACTCTCCCGATGCAAAACCATCCGGGTCGTCCCGGTCGTGGCGCTGGACGGCGCCTGCGTCTTCACACACCCGATAGTAGGGCTCGATACCGGCGTAGTCACCCACAGGTTGAAGGTCCTCACCAATTCGTTCGCGCTTTTCTGAAGGCTCGGGCAAGTTCGCAACCCGATCAACTCGAAAACCGACTTTCTCTTGACTATTTGTGCGTCCATTCTCACTCACACGGCGACCTCTTTCGCTATTCATTAGGGCACCGGCACCCAGGCGGCAACTCGCTTGAGTGGCCTTGCTCCGGTCAAGTTAAATTCATCAACCGGGCCGCCGCAAGTATCCAGAGTACCGTGGGTATACTCCAGTTCCGGAAGCCCCAGCATAAGAGCTGGCTCTGTACCCCCGCTTTTCCGCTACTTTTTGGCCCGGCTTAAAACGACTGAGCATCTTTGGATAATAAACGGCTGGTCTTCTATCCTGACGTTTCCACTAATTCCCCCAGGTCTCCTGCATTGGCCCTCTTTGCCCTGTAGGCATCCATCGAAATCTTGCCAATCTGCGGTGTCAGCTTGCAGGTGCGTTTCTCCCAGGGATACTCCGCCTGCCGTTTCAGCCACTCGGCGCCTTCACCCTGTTTCCAGGCGTCCAGGTCCAGATCGCGCCAGAACCGGGGATGCCGCCTGGTGCGATGGTCATGCTCCGCCGTTACGGGGTCCAAGTGGCGAAAGGGCTCCAGCCTTGGCACATCCGGCAACGGCTGGGAAACGTCCATGTACCGCTGAAGCATGTCCCACAGAGCCATGACTTCTTCCTTGCTTGGCTCAATCCGGCTCAGGGACGTCTGACTGAACTGCTTACCGGTGTAGCGATGAACGAACATCAGGCGATAGAAGATGCCGCCATGCTGGACCACACGCTCCACGTAGGCGTCGAACTCCTCGAAGGGGGCGGTCAGTTTTTTTCCGCCTGGCAGGGCGAAGCTGACCTCGCCTGTTTCTCGGTTAAAGGCGCTTTCGCCGGCCTCCAGCCCCCGGTCCAGGAGTTTACCCAGTAGTTTGTCGAAGGGGCGGAGTAACAGGGCAAAGCCGCCCATAACCCAGGGCATGGTTTTTATGAGGATATAGAAGGAGACAGGCAGCCAACCCAAACCTGTCAAGAGGACAACCAAGAATTGAATAGCACGAGGTAACTCAGCGGTGATTACATAGGAGTAGTACACAACAATCATCTCGCCACCCGCCAAAACTACCCCACCCCAGACATAAGGTATCAAGAGGAGAAAAACCGAAAGGCCAATAAAAGCTTTGCCGTTGAGGAATCGAATTTTCTGGTGATTCCACCACCATTCCTCCGATTCAAAGCCGTTTGGATCACTCTGATCCTGATGCTTAATGGCGTCTGCATCCTCACACACCCGGTAATAGGGTTCGATGCCAGCGTAGTCACCCACAGGCTGCAGGTCTTCACCGAGCCGTTTCCGGCTACTGCCAGGTTCTGGCAGGTTCGGAACTTGATCCGCCCGGAAACCGGAATTCTCTTGCCCGCTTACGCGGCCATTCGCCTTACTCACACGCTTACCTCTTTCACGATCCAATAGGGCTTGGGCTCATTATCGAAGGGATTAAAGGCTCGTCGCTGCTTATCCGGCAGTTCGCCATGACGGGCTGGATCAAACGGCTCGTAAGCGTCAAGCACTGGCATAGGAAGCCTGAATGCGCCAATTTCGCTATCTATCCGCGCCTGCAGGACAACCCTCAAGCTGATGGTCCGCCTTTCGCCATGCCCAAACGCATGGGTTTCGCCACCGGCCAGGTTCCGTTCTATCAGAAAATGCACGGCGTGGTCTTCGAGCACTGGCACCCAGGCGGTAACTCGTTTTAATGGCCTTATTCCGGTCAGGTTAAACTCATCAACCAGGCCAGCGGAGGTATCCAGCGTACTGTGGGTATATTCCAGTTCCTGAATCCCCAGTCTCAGGTCGGGCTCTATACCCCCGCTTTTTTCCCGTGCCTTTTGACCCAGCTTAAAACGGCTGATCAGCGGGGAGCGCACTGTGACCCTGTAGTCGTTCGCAGAGGGCTTGTGGTTGGCAAACAGCGCTTGTTCTTCGCCGCTCAAATCACCGTAGCGCTTTGCGGATACGGTGACCGCGGAGAACTGACTCAGCAATTGTGGGAAATAAACGGAGTCCTCGGCAGGCAAGCCTTTGTGGTCTGGTCCTACGCCCAGCGGCCCTTGTTTCAGCACGCGCTCTATCTCGCTGTCGGTCGCAAACGCGGCAAAGATACTGCCTCCAAGCACAGCCCCAAGCCCAAACAGCGCCCAGCCCCAGCCAGGTATCACCAGCAGCCCGCTAAGCAGGGGCGATGCCAGAAAGACACTGCCGCCCGCCACTGCTAGCCCATGGCCAAAGGCGGCATCCAAATCCCCTCGACTGATACTGTTTCGGTAATCCCAGGCACTGACACCCACCATTACACCTCCAGCAAAGAAGTTGACCAATCCCAAAAAACGCACGATCGTACCGGCACCAACATGCACCAGTCGTTTCTGGATTAAGGGACCCATTACTGGAAGAGACTTAATCTCAAAAAGTGGCCTTAATATTACCTTCGACACCACCTTGTCAGATACCGAAGAGCTGGCGACATAAAGCTTCATCGACGCTGCAAACAAGTCCAAGAAGGCCCCAGAAACTTTAGAGACTTCTCCAATCCCTATTTGCTTCACCGACCACATCTCTGAAGCAAGATTGAAAACTGCCAACCCAACCAACACCTTAGAAAACCCCGGCCCATCCGCAAACCCCTTGGCTTTCTTCGCCCAATCAATTCTCAGCGCACTGAATTTCCGGGCTTCCGGGTGGTCGACGGGCAGAACAAACACCCAGGTATGAGCGGCTGCCTTCACCAGGGTTTCTCCGCCTTCATCAACCAAGCGGCCGGGGCTGGTGGAGGCCACCCGGCTACCCGCCGCGTCTGTTCTGTCTGCAAACAGGTAGTCATTGCGCCGGGTCAGGGCTTCGCTTTTGCGGTCTTCATCGGTAAGACCGAACGAGATGCCATTACCGTGGACACCGACGATGCTGTAGCGAGTAAGATCAACCTCCCCCCGATGCATTACCTGCAATTCCCCTCCAAGGTTGGGATCCGCGATATCAGCCGCTTCTTTGACGGACGTGAACACGCGGTCGAGCTTGATGGCACCCAGGTCGCCACTCTGGCGCAATCCTTCAACAGCCTTGAGTACCGCAGCGCTCCAGCCTCCCAAGGCTGTTTGAACCATTCCCGCAGCGGTGCCTGCTGCGCCGCTGGGAACGGCGGACGAACCATTGCCCGGATTGGAGCCACCTTCTTCCTGCGTCAGTTGCTGGGCCAACATGCTGATGGACGACAGGCCCGCTCCGGTCAGGCGCTCCTCCGACAATGTATTTTGATCGCCCGCGAGTTCCCTTAATCGCGCCAGCAAGGGAGGGAGTTCACGGTCAGACTTTGCCCCCTCAGCGAGGGCGTCGATGAGCGGGTTTTTACCAAGGCCCCGCTTGAGCAGCCGTGACAAACTGCCTGGTGATTTCAGGCCGTGGGCATTCAGCACGCCGGGGAGTTGTTGTGTCAGGTTCAACAGATCGGCCTGGAGTGCAAACGCTTCGCAGGGCCCCAGCCCGGTGTGGTTGAGGTAGTCGTCACAAACGGCGTCGAATTCTCCGCTGTTGACCAGTTCTTCCAGCATCTCCAGATGGGCAGAGATTTCCTCGAGCGCCTTCTGGCGCTCGGAATGATCGAGAACCTTGTGGAGTTTATTCCGGTCCACTGCGGCTCGGAGCGTCTCAATCTGGTCGTCAGAGGACTGCGTGTGTGGATCGAACAGCGCCTGGCGTATCAACGTGGCGGAATGAATCAACGGTCGGTTTTTCAGGGACAGGTCGATGGCATCAAGGTAATGCAGGGCCAGGTGCAACTGCGCCAGGGCATGACGCAGGCGGAACAGCGGGTCAGGAATGGCCACGCACACGATGGCACTGTGCGCCCTGGCTTCGGCCAGGGTATCGTCTGACGGGTCTGCCTTCAGGGTCAGGTCGGGCGGTGCCACATCGCTGCCTTCCTCAGGCCCTGGAATCCGGCCCCACCGCTGCACCAAGCGGGAAACCAGCTCTCCTTCGTTTGGGCGGGTGAACGCCGGGGTAAATGCCGATGGGTCCTGCAGCATCAGTTCGATGCCCAGGTCCCTTGGCCTCAGGTTGGGGACGGACCGAATGCCCGCAGCGGGAAAGCCGCTGTCGAAGGTCAGGCCGTCATCGTTGCTGGCTGCCCAGGCAGGGGCGATGGATAAGGCTCGTTTCTCCAGAACCGCTGGTGTGCCCTCGAGCTTTTGGATATAGGCCCAGGGCCACTGGATTTCACTAAAGGCTATCCGGCATTCAGAAAGTTCGAAGCGATTCTGCAGAAAAACCGGTACCAGGAAGTCGGTCACGGGTTTTCCCACCGGCGAACGGCGGTCGGCTTTTTGCTGGCGGGCGGGGGTCAGGTCGATCTCGCTGAGGGTGCCCTCGGAACTGACTTCGAATTCCCGCCAGAGTGTCTGCCCCCGGAAGACATAGAGGTAACCGGGGCGCAGTGTGGAAACAGCCCGTCCACCAAACACAGTCACGCCGCTGACCTTGATGGGGCGCTTGCGGTGAATTTCGGCCACCGGGCACACGCTCAGCAGGGTATTGCCGAGTTCGCCTTCTGGCTTTTCTTCCAGTGGTGTCCAGTCCTCCAGAACCGGCACGTTGAAGGTACCGCCCTCCCGGGTTGGGACGGCGATCACCATCCCTGCAGGCTCACCGGTGTCGTTTTCGGCCCTGAGGCGAATTGTCTTTTCCAGTTTTTCAGGTTTGAGAGTGAAAGATTCGCTCATACCGTCTTGCTCTTCCCTGAGGTTGATGTGCTTTTCAGTGCGCCCTGCTCACTGTCCCGGCCCTTGACGTCCGCCAGCCGGTCCTGTCCGCCCCCCTCTCTAACCGGAGCTGCTTGGGTTGGGCGGCTCCGGGTTTGCCTTACCTGGCTGGTGAGGGCTGTTGCAGGTACTGAGTCCGGTCCGGCGTTGATACGGGTGCTGGGTTGCCTCAACGCATCCTGCCTGACCCGGGCGCCTTTGGCTGCGTCGATGAGGTCGGGAATCTCCGGCACCTGAGCTGAAGCGCCGGCCCCACTCCCAGGCCCACCCCCGGAATTCAATTTCACCATGGGCCCGGACACGGTCACACCGCTGGGATCCACCTTCACAAAGCTGCCACCGGCCTTGAGGGTGACTTCCGCGCCCACTTCGATCACGATTTTCATACCAGCCTTGTGGTGGATTTCGCTGCCGGCTTCGATGAGCTGATTCTTGCCCTGTTTGCTGTGTTGGCTGCCGTTGGCGATGAGGCTGAGATCACCGCCGATGGATTCCCGTTTCTCGCCATCCACGGTGCTGTGGTCGTTGCCCTTGATATGGCTGAACTCGTCCTTCGCTACCGTACGGTGGCTATCGTTTTTGATCACTTCGGTGCGGTTGTTTTCGGTCAGCAGATCCAGGTCTTTCTGGGCGTGGACGTAGATCTGTTCCTGGTCCGCTTCGTCCTCGAACCGCAGTTCATTATTGCCCTCACCCTTGTGGGTCTGGGTCTTGAGGGTGGTTCGGGTTTTGTGTTCCGGCAGCGCGTAGGGCGGCGTG
>NZ_JASSVN010000025.1:0-42425 GCF_030540945.1 Marinobacter sp. SS8-8
GAACTCAGAAGTGAAACAGACCAGCGCCGATGGTAGTGTGGCGTTGCCCATGTGAGAGTAGGTCATCGTCAGGCGCCTAATACCCAAACCCCAGTACCAACAGGTGCTGGGGTTTTTTATTGGCTGCGGGAAAGTGATTTTGTTTTTTCCGCCTCCCTGGTGTTTAATCCGGCCTTACCCAATCTTATGGCTGGATGCGTCCTATGAAATCCAAGGCACTTTTAGAACTTCTCGGTGACGGTCAGGTTCACTCGGGCGAGTCCCTGGCCACTCACCTTGGTGTCAGTCGCACCGCGATCTGGAAACAGATACGTCGCGCCATGGCCGACGGCGTTGAAATTGCCACGATTCGCGGGCGCGGATATCAACTGGTTTCCCGGGTTGACCTTCTTGACCGGGATTCAGTGCTCCAGTGTCTCGATCCGTGGCGCAGGGAAGCGCTATCTTTGAATCTGCTCGATGAAGTGGATTCAACCAATGCCGAGGTGATCAGACAGGCCGGGATGGGGAGCGGGAAAATCCCGGTAGTCATCGCCGATTGTCAGACTGCCGGACGCGGACGCAGAGGGCGAGTCTGGCAGAGCCCCCGGGGAGAAAATCTTTACTTGAGCATGGGGCTTACTTTCCATGGTGGGTTTCGCGTTCTCGATGGTTTGAGTCTGGTGTTGGGTGTTGCCGTGGCCAACGCGCTTGAGCAGCTTGGCGTGCCAGAGGTTGGGCTCAAATGGCCCAATGACATCTTTCTTCCGGGCGGCAAACTCGGCGGCATTCTTGTAGAGTTGCAGGGCGAACTTGAGGAAGGGGTTGTTCAGGTGATCGCTGGTATCGGGCTCAATGTTCACATGTCCCGGGCAGAAGGTGTTGATCAGCCGTGGAGCAGTCTCGCTAGCGCGTGTCCCGAGATTGCGTGGTCACGGAATCAGATTGCTGGCGCCATTATCGATGCAGTACTGGATGTGGTTCCAGTTTTTTCGGACCTGGGTTTCGGGGACTTTCGTGAGCCCTGGCAGCGTCGCGATATTTTTATGGGGAAGCCGCTTCGGGCGCGAGGTGGTGATGTTGAAGGCGTTGGTTGCGGTATTGATGACAATGGTAATTACCAGATACGGACTGTTGACGGAATCGTTCCGGTACGAGCCGGAGAGATCAGCTTGCGGGTAATGCAATGAAGCTCTACGTTGACGCCGGTAATACCCGGCTCAAATGGTGTCTCGAGGAAGCAGGGGAGACAGTAGCCAGCGGTGCCGGAGCCCTGGATGGGGAAAGCCCGTTAGCGGGCATTGCCGGCTTTGCATCCCGTATTCGCCGGATTGCAGTTTCAACGGTTGCCTCGGAGGAGAATCGCGAGAGACTGCTCGGCTATCTGGCGGGGCTGAGCAACGTGCCTGCCCGTTGTTATTGGTCGGAACCGGAGCGGGCTGGGCTTCAAAATGCCTATTCCGACTACCACAGGATGGGCGCTGATCGCTGGCATGCGATGTATGGCGCGTGGCTTGGCCACAAGCAGGGATTTGTTGTTGTGGACGCGGGTAGTGCGGTCACTGTGGATTTTGTGGATCAGTGCGGCCGGCACCTCGGGGGGTATATTCTCCCGGGCCTGCAGATGATGTTCCGGAGCCTCAAAACCGATGCGGCGCGTATCGGCTTCGATCCTGGGCAGGTTTGGGCTACCGGGCCTGGAAAGAGTACCGGCGAATGCGTTAACCATGGACTTGCGTGGCTGTCGGACGCCATGATTGTCCGTATCCTTCAGGATGCACAGGTGTTTGGCCTTGCCGATATTCTGGTTACCGGTGGCGATGCGGATCGACTCATCGGGCTCGGCCTGTGCGGAATTCATCGTCCTGATCTGGTGTTGGCGGGCCTCCGTGCCATTGCTGATGAGGAGGCGTCCTGATGCGATGGGTGGCGCTACTCCTGCTGCTTTTGAGCCTGGGGCTTTATTATCTTCCGGATTATCTTGGGCCCTCCGGTGGTATGGCAAACGTCGCCAGTGGGAGTCTCCCCAGGGTGGTCAGCCTGAAGTCACCAGATCCGGAGAGGGGGGAGATCAAGGTGGTTCCGCCTCAAGGGGCGCCTGTGTTGTCCTGCGTACGCCTTGGCTGGATAGACACCGCTGAGCGTGCCCGGGCACTGATCAACAGCCAGTCTTTTGTTGGCGAGGCCGTTTTCACCGTTGAAGAGGAAGGCCGGAACCTCCCTCCCTTATACTGGGTGCTTATCCCGCCTCAGCCCCGGGAGGTGGCGTTGCGCCAGTTTCGGGATATTCAGCGACAGGGTATGGATTCCTACCTGGTAACCGGAGGGGAGAACCGCAACGCCATTTCCCTCGGCCTGTTCGAGCATCGGGAATCTGCAATATCCATGCTGGAAGAAAAAAAACGTCAGAATCTTAATGCGGTACTGGTCAACTTCCCCCGAAATCAGATAAGCTACGCGCTCACTTTTGAGGCTGAGCCGAACCTCGCAGAGGAGCTGGTTCAGGCGGTGAAAACGGATTACGGCAACGATTTTGATTTCGTCGAGATCAGGCCTTGTGAAGGTGTTGCAACACCAGAAAAAAATCCGTAGTATACCGCCCTCGCTGAAGAGGCGATTGTGAGCTGGCGTAGCTCAGTTGGTAGAGCAGCTGACTTGTAATCAGCAGGTCGGGGGTTCGATTCCGTCCGCCAGCTCCATTTTTAAGTTTTGACGGATTTGCAGAGGTGAATCCGACTCGGAGGGGTTCCCGAGTGGCCAAAGGGATCAGACTGTAAATCTGACGGCATCGCCTTCGCAGGTTCGAATCCTGCCCCCTCCACCACTAATTGCTCGCGGGCATCGTATAGTGGCTATTACCTCAGCCTTCCAAGCTGATGACGCGGGTTCGATTCCCGCTGCCCGCTCCAATTTGCTTGCAGTGCTCATGTAGCTCAGTCGGTAGAGCACATCCTTGGTAAGGATGAGGTCACCGGTTCAATTCCGGTCATGAGCTCCATTATTTATCCGGTCAACGTTACGGTCCTGGTTGATTAGGGAGATTGGTCGAATGTCTAAGTCTAAGTTTGAACGTAATAAGCCGCACTTGAACGTGGGCACCATTGGTCACGTTGATCATGGCAAGACCACTCTGACAGCAGCCCTGACGCGCGTGTGTCACGAAGTCTGGGGTACGGGCGAGAGCCGTGCGTTTGACCAGATTGACAACGCCCCGGAAGAGCGTGCGCGTGGTATTACCATTGCGACCTCTCACGTGGAGTACGATTCCCCGGCCCGTCACTACGCTCACGTAGACTGCCCGGGCCACGCGGATTATGTTAAGAACATGATCACCGGTGCGGCCCAGATGGACGGCGCTATCCTGGTTTGCTCGGCAGCGGACGGTCCCATGCCGCAGACTCGTGAGCATATCCTGCTGTCCCGTCAGGTGGGCGTGCCTTACATCGTTGTGTTCCTGAACAAGGCGGACATGGTTGACGATGAAGAGCTGCTTGAGCTGGTCGAGATGGAAGTTCGTGATCTGCTGAGCCAGTACGACTTCCCGGGTGACGACACGCCGATCATTACCGGTTCTGCGCTGATGGCGCTGGAAGGCAAAGACGACAACGAGATGGGTACGACTGCGGTCAGGAAGCTGGTGGAAGCCCTGGACGAGTACATCCCTGAGCCGGAGCGTGCGATTGATCAGCCGTTCCTGATGCCGATTGAGGACGTCTTCTCCATCTCCGGTCGTGGTACGGTGGTAACCGGTCGTGTTGAGCGTGGCATCGTCAAGGTGGGTGACGAAGTGGAAATCGTGGGTATCAAGGATACCGTGAAGACCACCTGTACCGGCGTTGAAATGTTCCGCAAGCTGCTGGACGAAGGTCGTGCTGGTGAGAATGTGGGTGTTCTGCTGCGTGGAACCAAGCGTGA
The DNA here is from genome assembly GCF_030540945.1 of Marinobacter sp. SS8-8. Lineage (NCBI taxonomy): Bacteria > Pseudomonadati > Pseudomonadota > Gammaproteobacteria > Pseudomonadales > Marinobacteraceae > Marinobacter > Marinobacter sp. SS8-8. Next base: position 3,895 of record NZ_JASSVN010000025.1, read on the forward strand.
CGACGTTGAGCGTGGTCAGGTTCTGTGTGTGCCGGGCTCCATCAAGCCGCACACCAAGTTCGAGTGTGAAGTGTACGTGTTGTCCAAGGAAGAGGGGGGGCGTCATACGCCGTTCTTCAAGGGTTACCGTCCGCAGTTCTACTTCCGTACCACCGACGTAACGGGTTCCTGTGAACTGCCGGAAGGTGTGGAAATGGTTATGCCGGGTGACAACGTGAAGATGAGTGTTACCCTGATTGCTCCGATCGCCATGGAAGATGGTCTGCGCTTCGCGATTCGCGAAGGCGGCCGTACCGTTGGTGCCGGCGTGGTCTCCAAGATCATCGAGTAAGTTACTCGAGAGTAAGTGCGCTGAGTTGTTTCGGTGCAGGCCAGTAGCTCAATTGGCAGAGCAGCGGTCTCCAAAACCGCAGGTTGGGGGTTCGATTCCCTCCTGGCCTGCCATTTTTTTAACATCCGGATACATAAGTTGATTCCTATGGAGTCAAAAGCCGTTCAGTCAACCAGCCGTTTCGATTCCCTGAAGTGGCTGGTTGTTTTCGTTCTGATCGCCATCGGTGTGGTGGGGAATCAGTATTATAGTGCCGAGTCTCTGCTGTATCGGGTTCTGGCTCTTGTAGGTCTCGCGATTGTTGCGGCGCTTGTCGCCCTTCAAACGGATCGTGGTCGTCGTTTTGCGACGCTGCTGAAGGAAGCGAGGGTGGAGATCCGGAAAGTGGTATGGCCCACCAGGCCCGAATTGGTTCAGACAACTGCAATTGTTGTGGTGTTTGTGCTGGTCGTTGCGCTGTTGTTGTGGGGTATGGATTCGCTGATCAGCTTGCTGGTCGCCGGGTTTATCGGTTAACAGGAGTGGGCAATGGCTAAGCGCTGGTACGTCGTTCATGCGTATTCTGGCTTTGAAAAGCAGGTAATGCGCACCCTGAAAGAGCGTGTTTCTCTTGAAGGCATGGAAGACAGGTTCGGCGAAATCCTGGTTCCGACCGAGGAAGTTGTCGAGATGCGTGAAGGGAAGAAGCGCAAAAGTGAGCGCAAATTCTATCCCGGGTACGTACTGGTCCAGATGGAAATGGATGACGCAACGTGGCACCTTGTAAAAAATACGCCACGGGTTCTGGGTTTTATTGGTGGTACCAAGGATAAACCGGCACCCATCACCGAGAAAGAGGCGGAGGCAATTCTGCGTCGTGTCGAGAGTGGTGCGGACAAGCCCAAGCCCAAGACTTTGTTTGAGCCAGGTGAGGTTGTTCGTGTTGTTGAAGGGCCTTTCGCTGACTTCAATGGTGTTGTAGAGGAAGTTGATTACGACAAGAGTCGTGTCAAGGTTGCCGTTTTGATCTTCGGCCGTTCAACTCCGGTAGAGCTGGAGTTTGGGCAGGTTGAGAAAGACTGATCGGCAATACGAAAGCTGAAAGCTCGCGCGCTGTGGCGACGCGGGCTTTTTGTGTCTGCCTTTTGCGGTTGTTTTTTCAGTGGTTATTAATTGTTGCTAAAGGGGAGCCGAAAGGCGTCTGAACCCACAGGAGATGTATCATGGCTAAGAAGATCGAAGCCTATATCAAGCTTCAGGTTGCTGCCGGTAAGGCCAATCCAAGTCCCCCCGTTGGCCCCGCACTGGGTCAGCGTGGCGTAAACATCATGGAGTTCTGTAAGGCGTTTAACGCAAAGACCCAGGATATGGAGCCGGGCCTGCCGATTCCTACTGTTATCACGGTCTACAGTGACCGCAGCTTTACCTTTATCACCAAGACTCCGCCTGCTCCGGTTCTTCTCAAGAAGGCCGCTGGCATCAAGAGTGGCTCTGGTCGTCCGAATACCGACAAGGTGGGTACCGTGACCCGTGAGCAGCTTGAAGAAATTGCCAAGACCAAAGAGCCGGATCTGACTGCTGCCGATATGGACGCAGCGGTACGTACCATTGCAGGAACAGCCCGCAGCATGGGCCTGAACGTGGAGGGCCTGTAACATGGCAAAGCTGAGCAAGCGTCAGAAGCTTATTCGTGAAAAGGTAGACTCTACCCGCTCCTACTCTGTTGACGAAGCAGTTGCGCTGCTGGTCGAGCTGGGTCAGAGCGTGAAGTTCAAAGAGTCACTAGACGTGGCTGTAAACCTGGGCGTTGATGCACGTAAATCCGATCAGGTGGTTCGTAGCAGCACTGTTCTGCCACACGGCACCGGTAAGACTGTCCGGGTGGCCGTCTTTACCCAGGGCGCCAATGCCGAGAAAGCGACAGCTGCCGGTGCAGACATTGTCGGTATGGACGATCTGGCGGACGAAGTTAAAAAGGGCAACATGGACTTCGACGTGGTTATCGCCACTCCGGACGCCATGCGTGTCGTTGGTCAGCTTGGCCAGATTCTCGGCCCCCGTGGCCTGATGCCGAACCCGAAGGTGGGTACTGTGACTCCTGACGTTGAGACTGCGGTCAAAAACGCCAAGGCCGGTCAGGTTCGTTACCGCACCGACAAGAACGGCATTATCCATGCTCCGCTGGGTAACGTTGAATTCTCTGCCCAGAATATCAAGGAAAACCTTGAAGCTCTGGTGGCAGATCTGAAAAAGGCCAAGCCCTCGTCGGCGAAAGGCGTGTATCTCAAGAAGATCACCATTTCCTCGACTATGGGTCCTGGCCTGACTATCGATCAGAGCGGTCTCGCTATTTGATCCTTTGATCGGTGGTTACTTTGTAGTCTGGGCGGAAGCCAAGGCTGTCAAAGACCGCAGGCCCCCGAAGCACTTCCGGTCTGACTGGAAGTGCTGGAAGGGTTAAAGCAACGCCTGCGCAGACGGTGTGAAGACGTTCTCTCTGAACCCAAACACCGTTAGGAGCCCCGTGAGGGGTATATGTGGGTTTGCCGGGAATGCCCGGCGAAATCGAGGAGAAATCCAGTGGCAATTAGACTCGAAGACAAGAAAGCGATCGTCGCTGAAGTCAACGAGACTGCCGGTGGTGCTCTGTCTGTGGTGATGGCTGACTACCGTGGTGTGACCTCTGGTGACATGACGGCGCTTCGTGCCAAGGCTCGTGCCGAAAACGTGCGTCTGAAGGTTGTTCGTAACAACCTGGCGAAGATCGCGATTCGCGGTACCGAGTTCGAGTGCATTGACGAAGCCCTGGTCGGCCCGACCATTCTGGCATTCTCTATGGAAGATCCGGGCGCGGCAGCGCGTCTGCTGAAGGATTTTGCCAAAGAGAAAGAAGCGTTCGAGATTAAGGGACTGGCCGTCGGCGGAGAGCTGATGGGTGCAGACCAGATCGACCGTCTTGCCAAGCTGCCAACACGTCACGAAGCGCTGACAATGCTGGCCGCTGTAACACAGGCACCGATCACCAAGCTGGCACGGACACTGAACGAAGTTCCTTCGAAGGTGACTCGTGCTGTAGCGGCAGTTCGCGACCAGAAGCAAGAAGCTGCTTGATTCTGTTGAACACCATTTTTTATATTTTTGGGAGAAAGTCATGGCTCTGTCTAACGAAGACATTTTGAACGCAATCGCTGAAATGAGCGTAATGGACGTTGTTGCGCTGGTTGAAGCAATGGAAGAAAAATTCGGTGTGTCTGCCGCTGCTGCAGTTGCTGCTGCGCCGGCCGCTGCTGCTGGTGGCGAAGCCGCCGCGGAAGAGCAGACCGAGTTTGACGTTGTACTTACCGGTCCTGGTGAGAAGAAAGTAAACGTAATCAAGGCCGTTCGTGAACTGACCGGCCTGGGTCTGAAAGAAGCCAAGGAAATGGTTGACAGCGCGCCTTCCGTTATCAAGGAAGCAGCTAGCAAAGGCGACGCTGAAGCAGCCAAGAAGAAGCTCGAGGAAGCAGGCGCTTCTGTTGAGCTCAAGTAAGAGCCGGCTGTTGATCGAAACCGTGCGATAAGCATGGACAGGCTGGTGGCTTTGGGCCACCGGCCTTTTTCTGTTGTATATGCTATAGAGTCTGGTGAGCAATTGCAGGTTGATGTCAGATCGATAACCTACAGCCAGAGTCTTGTTCAAGACGGCGCGATAAGCCGAGCAATTCGGCCCCGAAGCAGAACATTGGTTGCTTCTTGATACCAGGTATCAGGTCTAAAGCTGGGGAATGCAGATGACTTACTCCTACACTGAGAAAAAGCGGATTCGCAAAGATTTTAGTAAATTGCCTTCCGTGATGGACGTCCCCTATTTGCTGTCTATTCAGCTGGATTCGTTCCGGGACTTCCTGCAAATGGAAGCCGCTCCTGAAGACCGCCGGGAAACCGGTCTTCACGCAGCATTCAAATCCGTATTTCCGATTGTCAGTTACTCTGGCAATGCCGCGCTCGAATACGTGAGCTACCGTATTGGCGAGCCGGTTTTTGATGTCAAGGAATGCCAGCTTAGGGGCGTAACCTATGCAGCGCCGCTGCGGGTGAAGGTCCGCCTTATCATTTACGATAAGGAATCCTCCAACAAGGCGATCAAGGACATTAAGGAGCAGGAAGTCTACATGGGCGAAATGCCCCTGATGACCGAGAACGGTACCTTCGTTATCAACGGTACCGAGCGCGTTATTGTTTCCCAGCTCCACCGGTCTCCGGGTGTGTTCTTCGATCACGACAAGGGCAAAACCCATTCCTCAGGCAAGCTGCTGTATTCTGCCAGGGTGATTCCTTACCGTGGTTCTTGGCTGGACTTCGAGTTCGATCCGAAGGACTCTGTGTTCGTTCGTATCGACCGCCGTCGCAAACTGCCGGCATCTATTCTGCTGCGGGCACTTGGCTATACCTCCGAGCAGATGCTCGAGATGTTCTTCGAGACCAGCAAGTTCAGCCTGGGCGCGGAAGTGTGCAAGCTGGAGCTGGTGCCGAGCCGTCTGCGTGGCGACATTGCGACCTTCGATATCAAGGGCAATGACGGCAACGTGATTGTCGAGGAAGGCCGCCGGATTACCGCCCGTCACATTAAGCAACTGGAAAAAGCCGGCATCAACGAGCTCGAGGTACCGACTGAGTACCTTTACGGCCGAGTACTGGCCAAGGATATGATCGATCAGGCGTCCGGTGAAGTCCTGGTGGAATGTAACTCCGAGCTGACCGAAGAACTGGTTGCCAAGATTCTCGACGCCGGCGTGAAGGATATCGAAACCCTTTACACCAACGACCTGGATTGCGGTCCGTTCATGTCCGACACCCTGCGCATCGATCCGACCCGCACGCCGCTGGAAGCGCTGGTCGAGATATACCGGATGATGCGCCCGGGCGAGCCGCCCACCAAAGAGTCGGCTGAGAACCTGTTCAATAACCTGTTCTTCTCCGAAGAGCGATATGACCTGTCAGCGGTTGGCCGCATGAAGCTCAACCGTCGTCTGCGCCGCGAGGAAAGCACCGGTGAAGGCACCCTGACCCACGAAGACATCATCGATGTCCTCAAGACCCTGATCGATATCCGTAACGGCCAGGGCAATGTGGATGACATCGATAACCTGGGTAACCGTCGTGTTCGCTGCGTCGGTGAAATGGCCGAGAACCAGTTCCGTGTGGGTCTCGTTCGGGTTGAGCGCGCGGTTCGCGAGCGTCTGAGTCTGGCGGAAAGTGAGGGCCTGATGCCTCAGGACCTGATCAATGCCAAGCCAGTGGCGGCAGCGGTTAAGGAGTTTTTTGGTTCCAGCCAGTTGTCCCAGTTCATGGACCAGAACAACCCGCTTTCGGAAGTAACCCACAAGCGGCGTATCTCGGCTCTTGGGCCAGGTGGTCTGACCCGTGAGCGTGCGGGCTTTGAAGTTCGTGACGTACACCCGACCCATTATGGCCGCGTGTGCCCGATCGAGACACCGGAAGGTCCCAACATCGGCCTGATCAACTCGCTGGCGACTTACGCTCGTTCCAACTCCTACGGCTTCCTGGAGAGTCCGTACCGGAAGGTCGAGAACGGCGTGGTTACCGACGAGGTGGTGTATCTGTCCGCCATCGAGGAAAGCAACTACGTCATCGCCCAGGCCAGCGCGGCCATGGATGAGAAGACCAAGCGCCTGACCGATGAGCTGGTTACCGTGCGTCACCAGAACGAGTTCACCGTCACCCCGCCGGAAAGCGTCAACTTCATGGACGTGTCTCCGCGCCAAGTGGTGTCGGTGGCGGCGTCACTGATTCCGTTCCTGGAGCACGACGACGCCAACCGCGCACTGATGGGTGCAAACATGCAGCGTCAGGCGGTCCCGACCCTGCGTTCACAGGTGCCGCTGGTTGGTACCGGTGTTGAGCGCACGGTGGCCCAGGATTCCGGTGTCTGTGTAACGGCCCGTCGCGGTGGCGTTATCGAGAGTGTTGACGCGGCCCGTATCGTGGTCCGTGTTAACAACGAGGAAACCGAAGCGGGTGATGCCGGTGTGGATATCTACAATCTCACCAAGTACACCCGTTCGAACCAGAACACCTGCATTAACCAGCGCTCCATCGTGCGTCAGGGTGATGTCATTGCCCGCGGTGACGTGTTGGCTGATGGTCCGTCCGTGGATCTGGGTGAGCTGGCGCTGGGGCAGAACATGCGCATCGCGTTCATGCCCTGGAACGGTTACAACTTCGAGGACTCCATCCTCATCTCCGAGAAAGTGGTTCAGGAAGACCGCCTGACCACCATTCACATTCAGGAACTGACCTGTGTGGCCCGGGACACCAAGTTGGGCAGCGAAGAAATCACCGCGGATATTCCGAACGTTGGTGAGAGTGCGCTGTCGAAGCTCGACGAGTCCGGCATTGTGTACATCGGTGCGGAAGTAGGGCCGGGCGATATCCTGGTTGGCAAGGTGACACCGAAGGGTGAAACCCAACTGACGCCAGAGGAAAAGCTGCTGCGTGCCATCTTCGGTGAGAAGGCGTCCGATGTTAAGGACACTTCCTCACGGGTGCCGACCGGTACCCGCGGTACGGTCATTGATGTTCAGGTATTTACCCGCGACGGTATCGAGAAGGACCAGCGTGCCCAGTCCATTGAGAAAGAGCAACTGGACCAGTACCGCAAGGATCTGAAAGACGAATACCGCATTGTTGAGGGGGCTACTTTCGAGCGTCTCATGAGCGCCCTGAAAGGCCAGGTAGTGATCAGTGGTCCGGGCCTGAAAAAAGGCGCAACTCTTGATGAGGGCTACCTGGCTGAGCTGCCGCGTTCCGACTGGTTCAAGCTCCGGATGAAAGACGAGAGCCTGAACGAGCTGTTGGAGAAATCCGAGCAGGGCCTGGAAGATCGCAAAAAAGAGCACGAAGCTCGCTTTGATGACAAGAAAGGCAAGCTCCAGCAGGGTGATGACCTTGCCCCGGGCGTGCTGAAAATTGTCAAGGTGTACCTGGCGATCAAGCGCCGCATCCAGCCGGGTGACAAGATGGCCGGCCGTCACGGTAACAAGGGTGTTATTTCTTCGGTTATGCCGATTGAAGACATGCCTTACGACGAACACGGCAATACGGTTGATGTTGTTCTGAATCCGCTGGGTGTCCCTTCGCGGATGAACGTAGGCCAGGTGCTTGAGACCCATCTGGGGGCGGCGGCCAAGGGTCTGGGTGAGCGAATCAGCCAAATGTTGGATGAGCAGCGCAAGGTGGCGGAATTACGCAAGCTGCTGGATGAGATCTACAATCATTCGGACGAAGTGTTCAAGGTGGACCTGGATTCCCTGTCTGACAAGGAAATCCTGGAGATGTGCCATAACCTCCGTGGCGGCGTTCCCATGGCAACGCCGGTGTTCGACGGTGCCAAGGAGGCCGAGGTCAAGCGCATGCTTGAGTTGGCGGGAATGAGCACCACCGGCCAGACCAGGCTTTACGATGGTCGTACCGGTGATGCCTTTGATCGCCCTGTGACGGTTGGTTACATGTACATCCTGAAGCTGAACCACCTGATCGATGACAAGATGCACGCTCGTTCCACCGGTTCCTACAGCCTGGTTACCCAGCAGCCGCTGGGTGGCAAGGCTCAGTTCGGTGGCCAGCGCTTCGGTGAGATGGAAGTGTGGGCCCTTGAGGCCTACGGTGCAGCCTATACGCTGCAGGAGATGCTCACCGTCAAGTCTGATGACGTGAACGGTCGGACCAAGATGTACAAGAACATTGTCGATGGAGACCATCGTATGGAGCCGGGCATGCCCGAGTCCTTCAACGTTCTTGTCAAGGAGATCCGCTCGCTGGGTATCGACATCGAGCTGGAATCCGAGTGAGCCGAATTGTTTTTGGCAGCGTGAGCGGGCACAACCTGTGCCCGCCCGAGATTAACGCCATCCGGAGCTTTTACTGATGAAAGATTTGCTGAATCTTCTCAAGAGCCAGAACCAAAGCAAGGAATTCGACGCCATCCGTATTGGCCTGGCGTCGCCTGATATGATCCGTTCCTGGTCCTTTGGCGAAGTGAAGAAGCCTGAGACCATTAACTACCGTACCTTCAAGCCGGAGCGTGACGGTCTTTTCTGTGCCAAGATCTTCGGCCCGATCAAGGACTATGAGTGCCTGTGTGGCAAGTACAAGCGCCTGAAGCACCGCGGTGTCATCTGCGAGAAGTGTGGCGTTGAGGTGGCCCTGGCCAGTGTGCGTCGTGAGCGCATGGGCCACATTGAGCTCGCCAGCCCGGTGGCACACATCTGGTTCCTGAAGTCACTGCCGTCCCGTATTGGCCTGATGCTGGACATGACGCTGCGTGACATTGAGCGGGTCCTGTACTTCGAATCCTTTATTGTGATCGATCCGGGGATGACCACCCTGGAGAAGGGGCAGTTGCTGAACGACGAGCAGTACTACGAAGCCCTGGAAGAATTCGGTGACGAGTTCGACGCCCGTATGGGGGCTGAAGCGGTCAAGGAGCTGTTGGAAGGTATCGACCTGCAGGAAGAGGTTGATGCGCTGCGTGAAGAAATCCCGCAGACCAACTCCGAAACCAAGATCAAGAAGTTCAGCAAGCGTCTGAAGATTCTCGAGGCCTTCCTTTACTCCGGCAACAAGCCTGGCGACATGGTCATGACCGTGCTGCCGGTTCTGCCGCCGGATCTGCGGCCGCTGGTGCCGTTGGACGGCGGTCGGTTTGCGACGTCAGACCTGAACGACCTGTACCGCCGGGTAATTAACCGGAACAACCGCCTCAAGCGCTTGCTGGAGCTCAATGCTCCGGACATCATCGTGCGCAACGAGAAGCGGATGCTGCAGGAAGCCGTGGACGCGCTGCTGGACAACGGCCGTCGTGGCCGGGCCATCACCGGCACCAACAAGCGCCCACTGAAGTCCCTGGCCGATATGATCAAGGGCAAGCAGGGCCGGTTCCGTCAGAACCTGCTGGGCAAGCGTGTGGACTACTCCGGTCGTTCCGTGATCGTGGTTGGTCCGTACCTGCGCCTGCACCAGTGTGGCCTTCCGAAGAAAATGGCGCTGGAACTGTTCAAGCCGTTTATTTTCTCCAAGCTCGAGCACCGTGGCCTGGCGACCACCATCAAGGCCGCCAAGAAGATGGTCGAGCGCGAGGAAGGCGTGGTCTGGGATATCCTGGACGAGGTCATCCGCGAGCATCCGATCATGCTGAACCGTGCGCCGACCCTGCATCGTCTGGGTATCCAGGCGTTCGAGCCGGTGCTGATCGAAGGCAAGGCGATCCAGCTGCACCCGCTGGTGTGTGCGGCTTACAACGCCGACTTCGACGGTGACCAGATGGCGGTACACGTACCGCTGACCATAGAGGCCCAGCTCGAAGCCCGTGCGTTGATGATGTCCACCAACAACGTGCTGTCGCCGGCCAACGGCGAGCCAATCATTGTGCCGTCCCAGGATGTGGTGCTTGGTCTGTACTACATGACCCGTGAGCGCAAGAGCGCCCTCGGTGAAGGTATGGTGTTCTCCGACGTCAAAGAGGCGCACCGGGCCTACGGTGCCGGCAAGGTTGATCTTCAGGCTGTTGTCAAGGTTCGGGTGAAAGAAGTTGCGATTGCCGAGGACGGTTCGCGCACCGAAGAGTACAGGATCGTTGATACCACGGTCGGTCGCGCGCTGCTGTTTGATATCGTGCCGGACGGCCTGTCTTACGACCTGGTGAACAAGCCCATGGTCAAGAAGGCGATCTCCAACCTGATCAACACCTGCTACCGTGATGCCGGTCTGAAGGATACCGTTATCTTTGCGGACCAACTGATGTACATGGGTTATCACTACGCCACCGTGTCCGGTATCTCAATCGGTTTCAACGATTTCGAGATTCCGCCGGAGAAGTACGAGCTGGTTGATGCGGCATCCGCCGAGGTAAAGGATATCGAAACCCAGTACGCGTCCGGTCTGCTGACCCAGGGCGAGAAGTACAACAAGGTGATCGATATCTGGTCCCGTGCCAACGATAAAGTGTCCAAGGCCATGATGGAGCGTCTTTCCAGGGAGCAGGTAATCGGTCCTGATGGGCAGCCTGTCAAGGGCGAAGACGGCGAGTATGAAATGCAGGAGTCGTTCAACTCCGTGTACATGATGGCCGATTCCGGTGCCCGGGGCTCCGCGGCCCAGATTCGTCAGTTGGCCGGTATGCGTGGCCTGATGGCCAAGCCCGATGGCTCCATCATCGAAACGCCGATCACCGCGAACTTCCGTGAGGGTCTGAACGTACTCCAGTACTTCATTTCAACTCACGGTGCCCGGAAAGGTTTGGCGGATACCGCACTGAAGACAGCGAACTCGGGTTACCTGACCCGTCGTCTGGTTGACGTTTCCCAGGATCTGGTTGTTACCGAGGACGATTGCGGTACTGACGAAGGCCTGCTGATGACGCCGCATATCGAAGGCGGCGACGTTGTTGTGCCTCTGGGTGACCGCGTGCTGGGGCGTGTTACTGCCCGTGATGCATTTACTCCGACAGACAAGGACAACGCCGTTGTTGCGGCGGGCACCCTGCTGGACGAGAAAGCGGTTGAAGCCCTTGAACAGGCCGGTGTTGACGAAGTCTGGGTTCGTTCTGCAATTACCTGTGAGACCCGTCACGGCATCTGCTCGAAGTGCTACGGTCGTGATCTGGCCCGTGGCCACCGGGTGAACGTTGGCGAGGCCGTAGGTGTTATTGCTGCCCAGTCCATCGGTGAGCCGGGTACCCAGCTCACTATGCGGACCTTCCACATTGGTGGTGCTGCGAGCCGGGCATCGGCCGTTGACAACATCCAGGTCAAGCATGGCGGTACAGTACGCCTGCATAACCTGAAATCGATTGAAAAGAGCGACGGTTCTCTTGTCGTCGTATCCCGTTCCTCTGCACTGGCCATCGCGGATGATCAGGGGCGTGAACGTGAGTGGTACAAGCTGCCCTACGGTGCCGTGCTGTCCGTGAAGCACGGTGACACGGTTGAAGCGGGTGTTGCGGTGGCCAAGTGGGATCCACACACCCACCCGATCATCGCCGAAGCCGAAGGTACCGCCAAGTTCGTCAACATGGATCAGGGCATTACCGTCCGCACCCAGACCGACGAACTGACCGGCCTGTCCACCATGGAGGTCATCGATCCGAAAGAGCGCCCTGCGGCGGGGAAGGATATTCGTCCGGCGATCCAGTTGATCGACGCCACGGGAGAAGAGGTGGAGCTGCCAGGGGGTGGCACGGCAATCTTCTTCCTGCCCGCGAACGCCCTGGTGACCATGGCCAATGGCGCCAAGATCGAGCTTGGTGACGTGGTTGCCCGGATTCCGCAGGAAAGCTCCAAGACACGGGATATCACCGGTGGTCTGCCGCGGGTTGCCGATCTGTTCGAGGCCCGTCGCCCGAAAGAGTCTTCCATCCTTGCAGAGATTAGCGGCATAGTGTCCTTCGGTAAGGAAACCAAGGGTAAGAAGCGTCTGGTGATTACGCCGAAGGATGGCGATGCCTACGAAGTGCTTATTCCGAAGCATCGTCAGATGAACGTGTTTGAAGGCGAGACGGTTGAAAAGGGTGAAGTGATTTCCGATGGCCCGTCCAACCCGCATGACATCCTGCGCCTGCTGGGTGTTGTCGCGCTTGCCAAATACATCACCAACGAGATCCAGGACGTGTACCGTCTGCAGGGCGTTGTCATCAACGATAAACACATTGAGGTTATCGTCAGGCAGATGCTGCGCAAGGTCGAAATTACCGATCCGGGCGATACGACCCTGCTGTCCGGCGATCAGGTGGAAATCACCCAGGTGCTGGAAGAAAACGAGAAGGCCGAGGTGGCAGACAAGGAGCCGGCGCGGTTCGAGCGTCTGCTGCTGGGGATCACCAAGGCGTCCCTGGCCACCGAGTCCTTCATTTCAGCGGCGTCGTTCCAGGAAACCACCCGGGTACTCACCGAAGGTGCGGTTACCGGTAAGCGGGATTACCTCCGGGGCCTGAAAGAAAACGTTGTGGTTGGCCGGCTGATTCCGGCAGGTACCGGCCTGGCCTACCACGCCGAGCGTCGTCGCAAGCGCGAACTGGAAGCGCAGGGCGTTACTGCGGCAGACGTGGAAGAAGCTCTGAGCGCCGAGCTCAATCGCGAAAGCTGAGTTGGGCCGGTGTGCCGCCTCCGGGTAGTTACCTACCTGTGAGGTGGTCAAAAAGAGACCAGTCGTCTTGACTGTCCGGGGGCGCAGGCTTACACTTGCGTCCCTTAAATTTTACCCCCTGCACAGGGGGTAAGTTTCATTGATATGGTTTTTTGGAGTTTGCTTACATGGCAACGATTAATCAGTTGGTGCGTAAGCCTCGTAAACGCAAGGTAGCCAAGAGCGATGTCCCTGCTCTCCAGGCCTGCCCTCAGCGCCGTGGTGTGTGCACTCGTGTGTATACCACAACGCCGAAGAAGCCGAACTCAGCACTGCGTAAAGTGTGCCGTGTTCGCCTGACCAACGGCTTCGAGGTTTCCTCATACATTGGTGGTGAAGGTCACAACCTTCAGGAGCACAGTGTTGTGCTGATCCGTGGCGGTCGAGTAAAAGACCTTCCGGGTGTGCGCTATCACACTGTTCGCGGAACACTGGACACCCAGGGTGTGCAGAACCGCAAGCAGGGCCGCTCCAAGTACGGTGCAAAACGACCCAAGTCCTGATCTCCCGGACGGGTGCCTTTTATCGTTGCTTGTCAGAACGGTAAGAGTAAGGCTGAGTAGCATTTGCTATCTCAGGGGTTCCTGAAGACCTTTTGGATATATAAGGGCTTATCGATGCCTAGAAGAAGAGTTGCAGCAAAACGGGAAATTATCCCGGATCCCAAATTCGGCAGCGCACGTCTTGCCAAGTTCATCAATCATGTGATGGAAAGTGGCAAGAAGTCGGTTGCAGAGCGCATTGTTTACGGCGCGCTGGACATTGTTGCCGAGAAATCAAAAGAAGAGCCGATCAACATGTTCGAGAAGGCCCTGGAAAACATCCAGCCGATGGTTGAGGTCAAGTCCCGTCGTGTGGGTGGTGCTACCTACCAGGTGCCGGTAGAGGTGCGGCCTTCCCGTCAGAACGCGCTGGCGATGCGCTGGCTCGTCGAATATTCTCGGAAGCGCGGTGAGAAGTCCATGGCGCAGCGTCTGGCTGGTGAAATTCTGGACGCCGCTGACAGCAAAGGCTCCGCTGTTAAGAAGCGCGAAGACGTTCACCGCATGGCAGAAGCCAACAAGGCGTTCTCTCACTTCCGTTTCTAATCAGCCGAGGTTTATACAGTGGCACGCAAGACTCCTATCAAGCGTTACAGAAACATTGGTATTTGTGCGCACGTTGATGCGGGCAAAACCACAACCACCGAGCGGGTCCTGTTCTACACAGGTATTTCCCACAAAATCGGTGAGGTTCATGATGGTGCGGCTACCATGGACTGGATGGAGCAGGAGCAGGAGCGTGGTATTACCATTACCTCAGCTGCGACGACCTGTTTCTGGCAGGGCATGGACAAGCAGTATCCGGAGCACAGGATCAATATCATCGACACCCCGGGGCACGTTGACTTTACCATCGAGGTAGAGCGTTCCTTGCGCGTACTCGACGGTGCTGTTGTGGTGTTCTGCGGCTCCTCCGGTGTTGAGCCTCAGTCCGAGACCGTGTGGCGTCAGGCCAACAAGTACGAAGTTCCCCGCATGGTGTTCGTCAACAAGATGGACCGTGCCGGTGCCAACTTCCTGCGGGTTGTTGACCAGATCAAGAACCGTCTGGGTGCAAGCGCGGTTCCCATTCAGTTGCCGATCGGTTCCGAAGACAAATTCGCCGGAATCGTCGACCTGATCCGTAACAAGGCGATCTACTGGAATGAAGACGATTCCGGTGCTACTTATGATCAGAGAGACGTTCCCGAGGATATGGTCGAAGAAGTCGCCATGTATCGCGAGCAGATGATGGAAGCTGCGGCGGAAGCCAACGAAGAGTTGATGGAGAAGTACCTCGAAGAAGGTGAGCTGTCTGTCGACGAGATCAAGAAGGGTCTGCGCCTGCGCACCCTGGCCAACGAAATCGTTGTTGCCACCTGCGGCTCCGCGTTCAAGAACAAGGGCGTCCAGGCGGTTCTGGACTCCGTTATCGAATTCCTGCCGGCTCCGGACGAAGTAAAAGCCATTCGGGGTGAGGTAGACGAAGACGGCACCGAAGAAACCCGTCCGGTCGATGACGAGGCGCCGTTTGCGGCTCTGGCCTTCAAGATTGCGACTGATCCGTTTGTGGGTACCCTGACCTTTTTTCGGGTGTACTCTGGCAAGCTGGAATCCGGCAATGCCGTCTACAACTCTGTGAAGGGCAAGAAGGAGCGTGTCGGCCGTATGGTTCAGATGCACTCCAAAGATCGCCAGGAGATCAAAGAGGTTCTGGCGGGTGATATAGCTGCGGCCATCGGCCTGAAGAGTGTCACCACGGGTGACACTCTGTGCGACGAAAATCACAAGATTGTCCTTGAGCGTATGGAATTCCCTGAGCCGGTAATTTCTGTGGCGGTTGAGCCGAAGTCAAAGGCGGACCAGGAGAAGATGGGTGTTGCTTTGGGCAAACTGGCCCAGGAAGATCCGTCATTCCGGGTGCGTACCGACGAGGAATCCGGGCAGACCATTATCTCTGGCATGGGTGAGCTTCACCTGGATATCATCGTTGACCGCATGCGTCGCGAGTTCAAGGTTGAAGCCAACATTGGCAAGCCGCAGGTGGCGTATCGTGAGTGCATCCGCAAGCCGGTAGACGTCGAAGGCAAGTTTGTTCGGCAGTCTGGTGGTCGCGGTCAGTATGGTCACGTCAAGATCAAGCTTGAGCCGCTGCCGCTGGACGATGAAGATGGCGAAAACTTTATCTTCGTGAATGAGATTGTTGGTGGTGTGGTTCCGAAGGAATACATCCCGGCAGTCCAGCAGGGTATTTCCGAGCAGATGCAGAACGGCTGTCTGGCCGGCTATCCGCTGCTGCGCATTAAGGCGACCCTGTATGACGGCTCGTATCACGATGTTGACTCCAACGAGATGGCTTTCAAGGTCGCCGGCTCCATGGCGATGAAGAAAGGTGCCCTGGAAGCCAATCCCGCGCTTCTCGAGCCCATCATGAAAGTTGAAGTCGTCAGCCCTGAGGATTACATGGGCGATGTCGTCGGTGATTTGAACCGTCGTCGCGGCCTGATTCAGGGTATGGATGAAGGCCCTTCGGGTAAAATCATCCGCGCAGAAGTTCCGTTGTCGGAGATGTTCGGTTACGCCACTGACCTGCGTTCAGCGACTCAGGGTCGGGCGTCTTATGCGATGGAGTTCTCCCGCTATATGGAAGCTCCTTCGAACATTGCCGAAGCGATCATTAAAAAGGGTTGATCCCCAGGACTTAAGAAACAGGAAGAGGTGTAACCGTGTCTAAATCTAAATTTGAGCGTAATAAGCCGCACTTGAACGTGGGCACCATTGGTCACGTTGATCATGGCAAGACCACTCTGACAGCAGCCCTGACGCGCGTGTGTCACGAAGTCTGGGGTACGGGCGAGAGCCGTGCGTTTGACCAGATTGACAACGCCCCGGAAGAGCGTGCGCGTGGTATTACCATTGCGACCTCTCACGTGGAGTACGATTCCCCGGCCCGTCACTACGCTCACGTAGACTGCCCGGGCCACGCGGATTATGTTAAGAACATGATCACCGGTGCGGCCCAGATGGACGGCGCTATCCTGGTTTGCTCGGCAGCGGACGGTCCCATGCCGCAGACTCGTGAGCATATCCTGCTGTCCCGTCAGGTGGGCGTGCCTTACATCGTTGTGTTCCTGAACAAGGCGGACATGGTTGACGATGAAGAGCTGCTTGAGCTGGTCGAGATGGAAGTTCGTGATCTGCTGAGCCAGTACGACTTCCCGGGTGACGACACGCCGATCATTACCGGTTCTGCGCTGATGGCGCTGGAAGGCAAAGACGACAACGAGATGGGTACGACTGCGGTCAGGAAGCTGGTGGAAGCCCTGGACGAGTACATCCCTGAGCCGGAGCGTGCGATTGATCAGCCGTTCCTGATGCCGATTGAGGACGTCTTCTCCATCTCCGGTCGTGGTACGGTGGTAACCGGTCGTGTTGAGCGTGGCATCGTCAAGGTGGGTGACGAAGTGGAAATCGTGGGTATCAAGGATACCGTGAAGACCACCTGTACCGGCGTTGAAATGTTCCGCAAGCTGCTGGACGAAGGTCGTGCTGGTGAGAATGTGGGTGTTCTGCTGCGTGGAACCAAGCGTGACGACGTTGAGCGTGGTCAGGTTCTGTGTGTGCCGGGCTCCATCAAGCCGCACACCAAGTTCGAGTGTGAAGTGTACGTGTTGTCCAAGGAAGAGGGGGGGCGTCATACGCCGTTCTTCAAGGGTTACCGTCCGCAGTTCTACTTCCGTACCACCGACGTAACGGGTTCCTGTGAACTGCCGGAAGGTGTGGAAATGGTTATGCCGGGTGACAACGTGAAGATGAGTGTTACCCTGATTGCTCCGATCGCCATGGAAGATGGTCTGCGCTTCGCGATTCGCGAAGGCGGCCGTACCGTTGGTGCCGGCGTGGTCTCCAAGATCATCGAGTAATTCGCTCGTTTGGTCCGGAAAAAGGGGCTGAAATATCAGCCCCTTTTTCTGTTAAAGCCGCATATGTCACCCAACCGTGTCAATCTGCGTGGCAGTTGACACGGTTGGGCATTATGCATACAATGCGGCTCCTTTTTTTGAAGGTCGGCTAACAGTAGCTGCTACGAGTGGAGTTTGGTGCATCATGCAAAGCCAAAAAATTCGAATCCGGTTGAAGGCGTTTGATTATCGCCTTATCGACCAGTCCACGCAGGAGATCGTCGATACCGCCAAGCGGACCGGTGCTCAGGTGCGTGGGCCTATTCCTCTGCCGACGCGGAAGGAAAAGTACACAATATTGGTCTCTCCGCACGTTAATAAAGACGCGCGAGATCAATACGAAATTCGTACTCACAAGCGTCTGCTCGACATCGTCGAGCCGACGGAGAAGACAGTGGATGCTTTGATGAAGCTGGACCTGGCAGCAGGTGTAGACGTTCAGATCAGCCTCGGCTAATACCTGCCCGGTATCAGTCTGTGTAACTGTCATAAGGCCATAGAGGGTGAGAGCCCCGTACACTTAAGAGGTGAAACATGGCAATTGGTGTTGTCGGTCGCAAGGCCGGTATGACCCGTATTTTTACGGAAGACGGGCAGGCGCTGCCCGTGACGGTAATCGAGGTTGAGCCCAACCGGATTACCCAACTTAAGACTCTTGAAAGCGATGGCTACCGTGCCGTTCAGGTCACCGTGGGCACTCGTCGTTCCTCCCGTGTAACCAAGAGTGAAGCTGGCCACTTTGCCAAGGCAGGCGTTGAAGCCGGTCGTGGTATATGGGAATTCCGCCTGGCTGATGGCGAAGGTGATGACCTGGCCGCCGGTGGCGAGATTACAGCTTCCGTCTTTGCAGACGGTCAGGTAGTTGACGCCACCGGACAGTCCAAAGGTAAGGGTTTTCAGGGCGGCGTCAAGCGCTGGAACTTCTCCATGCAGGACGCTACCCACGGTAACTCCCTCTCTCACCGTGCTCCGGGCTCCATTGGTCAGAACCAGACTCCGGGTAAGGTATTCAAGGGCAAAAAGATGGCGGGCCAGATGGGTAACGCGCAGGTTACCGTGCAGAACCTGAAAATTGTCCGTGTCGACGCCGAGCGCAACCTGCTGCTGGTGAGTGGTGCCGTACCCGGCGCAACTGGCGGCGATGTTGTCATCAAGCCTGCAGTTAAAGCCTGAGGAGCGGTGCGATGGAATTGACTATTACAGGTAGCGGCAAGGGAATCTCGGTTTCCGACGCCGCGTTCGCCAAAGATTTTAACGAGTCGCTGGTTCACCAGGTTGTTACTGCTTACATGGCAGCTGGCCGCCAGGGTACCAAGGCTCAGAAGACGCGTTCCGAAGTTAGCGGTGGCGGTAAAAAGCCATGGCGTCAGAAGGGTACCGGTCGTGCCCGTGCCGGTACGATTCGTAGCCCGATCTGGCGCTCCGGGGGCGTTACCTTCGCTGCAAAGCCCCGTAGTTTCGAGCAGAAGGTTAACCGCAAGATGTACCGCGCAGCGATGCGCTCCATTTTTTCCGAGCTGGTTCGCCAGGAGCGGCTGGTTGTTGTTGACGACATGAGCGTTGACAGCCCCAAGACCAAGGCATTCAACGCCCGGCTGAAGGACATCGGTGTGACCAATGCACTGATTCTGTCCGACAATGTCGAACAGAATCTGCACCTGGCATCACGCAACATTCCGCACATTGACGTGCGCGATATTGCTGGCCTGGATCCGGTTAGCCTGGTTTCCTTCGAGAAGGTCGTTGTCACTGTTCCCGCTCTGAAGAAGATCGAGGAGATGCTGGGATGAATCAGGAACGCATTTATCAGGTCCTGCTTGGGCCGCACGTATCGGAAAAAGCTTCTCTGGTGGCCGAGCACGGCCAGGTTGTTTTCCGGGTTGCCCCGGATGCCACCAAGCCCGAGATCAAGAAAGCCGTTGAGCAGCTGTTCAACGTCACCGTCGAAGGTGTTCAGGTTCTGAACCGAAAGGGTAAGCTCAAGCGCACCACCCGCGGGTTCGGCAAGCGTAATGACATTCGTAAGGCTTACGTAAAGCTGGCTGAAGGTCAGGACATCGATTTTCTGGATGTGGAATAAGGTAAAGGGGTCGTAATATGCCGATCGTCAAAACCAAACCAACATCTGCCGGACGCCGTCACGTTGTAAAGCTTTACAACCCGGACCTGTACACTGGGCGCCCTTACGAACCGTTGGTAGAAAGAAAGAACAAGACGGGTGGTCGTAACAATGTAGGCCGAATTACAACCCGTCACGTGGGTGGTGGCCACAAGAAGCACTACCGTGTTATCGATTTCAAGCGGACCAAAGATGGTATCCCGGCGGTCATTGAGCGCCTGGAATACGATCCTAACCGCTCTGCGCACATTGCACTGCTGAAGTACGCCGATGGCGAGCGTCGCTACATTATCGCTCCCAAGGGTGTCCAGATCGGTGATCCTGTGCGCTCCGGTATCGACGCGCCGATCAAAGTGGGCAGCACGCTGCCGCTCCGGAATATTCCGGTCGGTTCCGTGGTTCACTGCGTCGAACTCAAACCTGGTAAAGGTGCACAGCTGGCCCGTTCTGCGGGCGCATCCGTACAGCTGGTTGCCCGGGAAGGTGCTTATGCCACCATCCGCCTGCGCTCAGGTGAAATGCGAAAGGTGCTTGTAGATTGCCGTGCCACGCTGGGTGAGGTATCCAACAGCGAACACAGCCTCAAGCAGCTTGGTAAAGCGGGTGCATCACGCTGGCGCGGCAAACGGCCAACCGTACGTGGTGTTGCTATGAACCCAGTTGACCACCCGCATGGTGGTGGTGAAGGGCGTACCTCTGGCGGGCGTCACCCGGTTACTCCGTGGGGTGTTCCGACCAAAGGACATAAGACTCGTAAGAACAAGCGTACTGACAAGATGATAGTACGTCGTCGTTCGGCCAAGTAAACGACTACATAGAGGTAATTGCTGTGCCACGTTCTTTGAAGAAAGGTCCTTTTATAGACCTGCATCTGTTGAAGAAGGTCGAGGCAGCTCTGGAAGCTAATGACAAGCGGCCGATCAAAACCTGGTCGCGTCGGTCAACAGTTTTTCCGGAGATGGTAGGCCTGACCATTGCAGTCCACAACGGCAAGCAGCACGTGCCGGTTTATGTCACCGAAGATATGGTTGGGCATAAGCTGGGTGAGTTCGCGGCAACGCGTACTTATCGTGGTCATGCGGCCGACAAGAAAGCTAAACGCTGATTGTGAGGTAATAGAAATGGAAGTAGCAGCCAAGTACAAGGGCGCTCGCCTCTCAGCTCAGAAAGCACGTCTTGTCGCTGACCAAGTGCGCGGCAAGGCGGTTGAGGACGCCCTGAACATTCTGACTTTCAGCCCGAAAAAGGCGGCAACAGTCATCAAGAAAGCTCTTGAGTCTGCCATCGCCAACGCTGAGCACAACGAAGGTCTGGACGTTGACGAACTGCGGGTTTCCACTGTGATGGTGGATGAGGGTCCGACGCTCAAGCGAATCAAAGCTCGAGCCAAGGGGCGCGCTGACCGGATTTTCAAGCGCACCTGCCATATCACCGTCAAGGTCGCCGACAAGTAGGAGATGCTCAGATGGGTCATAAAGTAAATCCAACCGGCATGCGTCTGGGTGTGATAAAAGAGCACAACTCAGTCTGGTATGCCGACAAAAAGGAATACGCGAAAAACCTGCTGAATGACATTCAGGTTCGTGAATTCCTCGACAAGCGTCTGGTGAAGGCGTCTGTCAGCAAGATTGTGATCGAGCGCCCTGCTCAGAACGCCCGTATCACGATCCATACTGCCCGTCCCGGTATTGTTATCGGTAAGAAGGGTGAAGATGTTGATCGTCTGCGTCGCGAAGTCAGCGACATGATGGGTGTGCCTGTGCATATCAACATCGAAGAAGTCCGCAAGCCGGACCTGGATGCCCGCTTGGTAGCGCAAAACGTTGCCGGCCAGCTGGAGCGTCGTGTGATGTTCCGTCGCGCTATGAAGCGTGCGGTACAGAACGCCATGCGCCAGGGCGCCAAGGGTATCAAGATCCAGGTGGGCGGTCGTCTCGGGGGTGCTGAAATTGCGCGTTCCGAGTGGTATCGCGAAGGTCGTGTACCTCTGCACACTCTGCGTGCAGATATTGATTACGCAACCTACGAAGCGCATACCACTTACGGCGTAATCGGCGTCAAGGTATGGATCTTCAAAGGTGAGATTCTTGGTGGTATGGAGCAGGTCCGTGCTGACAAGAAAGCCTCTGGGAAGAAAGGTTCTAAGTAAAGGGGCACTCTTATGCTGCAACCAAAACGCACCAAATTTCGCAAGGTAATGAAAGGCCGCAATACCGGTCTTGCTCACCGCGCCAACAAGGTGAGCTTCGGTGAATACGGATTGAAGGCCACGAGCCGTGGGCGTATAACTGCGCGCCAGATTGAAGCGGCGCGTCGTACCATGACTCGTCGCATCAAGCGGGGCGGTAAGATCTGGATCCGGGTCTTCCCGGACAAGCCGATCACCGGAAAGCCGCTTGAAGTTCGAATGGGTAAAGGTAAGGGTTCTGTCGAGTATTGGGTGGCTGAAATCCAGCCAGGCCGCATGCTCTACGAGATGGAAGGTGTCGCCGAAGACGTGGCACGTGAAGCCTTCTCACTCGCTGCGGCCAAATTGCCGGTACAGACCACCTTTGTAACGAGGACGGTGATGTGATGAAAGCAACAGAGCTGCGTGAAAAATCCGTCGAGGAGCTGAACAAAGAGTTGATCGACCTCCTGAAGGAGCAGTTCAACCTGCGCATGCGCAAGGCGACAGGTCAGCTGAATCAGTCTCATCTTCTCGCCAAGGTGAAGCGCGACATCGCTCGCGTGAAAACAGTATTGAATGACAAGGCAGGACAGTGACATGACTGAAGCTACCCAAACTGCCAGAACTCTGAGCGGCAAGGTCGTGAGCAACAAGATGGAGAAATCCATTGTGGTGCTGGTCGAACGTCAGGTGAAACACCCGCTGTACGGTAAGTACATGAAGCGTTCAACCAAGATCCATGCTCACGATGAGAGCAATCAGTGCAACATCGGCGACACTGTGACCATCCAGGAAACCCGTCCGGTCTCCAAGACCAAGAGTTGGGCCCTGGTGGAAGTCACCGAACGTGCATCCAAGGTGTAATTCGCCCGGAGAACAACCATGATTCAGACTCAAACAATGCTTGAAGTCGCGGATAACAGCGGTGCGCGTCAGGTGATGTGCATCAAGGTCCTGGGCGGTTCACATCGGCGTTATGCCAGCGTAGGGGATATCATCAAGGTGACCGTCAAGGAAGCCATCCCCCGCGGTAAAGTGAAGAAAGGCCAGGTCCTGAAAGCTGTCGTGGTGCGCACCCGCAAGGGTGTTCGCCGTCCCGACGGTTCGCTGATCCGTTTCGACGGAAACGCGGCAGTACTTCTGAACAATCAGGACGCTCCTATTGGTACCCGTATCTTCGGACCGGTTACCCGTGAACTGCGTAATGAAAAGTTCATGAAAATTATCTCACTGGCACCCGAAGTAC
The DNA here is from genome assembly GCF_030540945.1 of Marinobacter sp. SS8-8. Classification (NCBI taxonomy): domain Bacteria; kingdom Pseudomonadati; phylum Pseudomonadota; class Gammaproteobacteria; order Pseudomonadales; family Marinobacteraceae; genus Marinobacter; species Marinobacter sp. SS8-8. Next base: position 26,403 of record NZ_JASSVN010000025.1, read on the forward strand.
TTTAAAGGACCAGAGGCCGGTTATGAAAAAGATCAAACGAGATGACGAAGTAATCGTCACTACGGGGAAAGATAAAGGCAAACGTGGTAAAGTCCTGAAGGTTCAGGACGATGGTCGTATGGTTGTTTCCGGGATCAACATGATCAAGAAGCACACCAAGCCGAACCCGATGCTGGGCTCCCCAGGTGGCATCGTCGAAAAAGAAGCACCTATCCAGGCTTCCAACGTGGCTATTTTTAATCCGCAGACCGGCAAAGCCGATCGTGTAGGCTTCCAGACCAGGGAAGACGGCGCGAAAGTGCGGATCTTTAAGTCCACGAACGAAGCTGTCGATAACCAGTAAGCGGTGGTGGTTACGATGCTTAACAGTAAAGAGCAGTACAGTAAGGAAGTGGTACCCGCCCTGCAGAAAGAGTTCGGTTACAAGAACGTGATGCAGGTGCCGCGTATCGAAAAGATCACCCTTAACATGGGTGTCGGCGAAGCGGTTGGTGACAAAAAGCTGATTGAAAATGCCGTGGCGGATCTTGAGCGCCTGGCAGGTCAGAAAGTGGTTGTTACCAAGGCACGTAAATCCGTTGCGGGTTTCAAGATCCGTGAAGGTTGGCCTATCGGCTGTAAAGTCACCCTGCGTGGCGAGCGTATGTGGGATTTCTTTGATCGCCTGGTTCACATTGCGGTTCCCCGCATTCGTGACTTCCGGGGTCTGAATCCCAAGTCGTTCGACGGTCGCGGTAACTACAGCATGGGTGTGCGTGAGCAGATCATTTTCCCCGAGATCGAGTACGACAGAGTCGACAAGATCCGTGGTCTGGACATCACCATTACCACCACTGCCGGTACCGACGATGAAGGTCGCGAACTGTTGAAAGCCTTTGGCTTTCCGTTCAGGAAATAAGGAACGAGTGTAATGGCTAAGGTTTCCATGAAGAACCGTGAGCTTAAGCGCGAGCAGACTGTTGCGAAATTTGCAGCAAAGCGTGCTGAACTCAAGGCGATTATCAAGAACCCGAATACCAGCGATGGTGACCGTTGGAATGCACAGATGAAGCTTCAGCAGCTTCCTCGCGATGCATCCCCTTCGCGTCTTCGTAATCGTTGCCAGGTGACTGGTCGGCCCCACGGCGTTCTGCGCAAGTTCGAGCTTTCACGGATCAAACTCCGTGAATACGGCATGCGCGGTGACGTTCCGGGCCTGACCAAGGCAAGCTGGTAAGATAGGCACTCTGACCCCGGTCAGGTGCCTGTTGGTAAGCGGTGCGGCACGCCGCTGCACAACTAAAAAGATCAGGAGCCTCATACCAATGAGTATGCAAGACACGCTTGCGGATATGTTTACCCGTATCCGTAATGCACAGATGGCATCAAAAGCAGACGTTGCGATGCCGTCTTCAAAGATGAAGATCTCCGTAGCCCAGGTCCTTAAGGACGAAGGTTACGTTGACGATTTTTCCGTTTCAGCCGACGCGAAGCCCGAGCTGACGATCACTCTGAAGTACTTCGGTGGCAAGCCGGTTATTGAAGAGATCAAACGGGTCAGCCGTCCGAGTCTGCGCCAGTACAAAGGCGCTGGGGAACTGCCGAAAGTATCCGGTGGTCTGGGAGTCGCGATTGTCTCAACGTCCAAGGGCGTTATGACAGACCGCGCCGCACGTGCTGCCGGCGTGGGTGGCGAAGTCATCTGCACCGTATTCTAGGAGAACCACATGTCCAGGGTTGCCAATAATCCTGTCGTGCTGCCTTCCGGTGTTGAGGTTAAGCTGAACGGACAGGAAATCAATGTGAAGGGCGCCAGGGGAGCGCTTCAAATCACCATTCACCAGGCGGTTGAAGTAAAGCAGGAAGAAAACCTTCTGCGCTTTGCGGCTCGCGATGGTGCTAAACAGTCCCGCGCTCTTGCTGGTACTACTCGTGCACTGGTCAACAACATGGTGACCGGTGTCTCCACAGGCTGGGAACGTAAACTTCAGCTGACGGGCGTAGGTTACCGTGCCCAGGCGCAAGGTAAGAAGCTCAACCTGACACTGGGTTTTTCCCATCCGGTCGAGTATGAGCTGCCCGAGGGGATTACCGCAGAAACTCCGTCCAATACGGAAGTTGTGATTCGCGGTATCGACAAGCAACAGGTTGGCCAGGTCGCTGCGGAAGTCCGCGCGTTCCGTCCGCCCGAGCCATACAAGGGCAAGGGTGTTCGTTATGCGGATGAGCAGGTCAGACGCAAAGAAGCCAAGAAGAAATAAGGCGGGACTATGAGCGCGAATAACGAAAGATTGCGTCGCGCACGCAAAGTGCGCATGAAGATCCGTGAGCTGGGTGCCAATCGCCTGTGCGTGCATCGCACACCGCGTCACATGTACGCCCAGGTCACGACTGCAGATGGCAGCAAGGTTATTGCCACTGCCTCCACGTTGGATAAGGAACTGCGCCAGGGTGCAACCGGTAACGTGGACGCTGCCAAGAAGGTCGGTCAGTTGATTGCTGAGCGTGCCAAGGCGGCAGGTGTTGAGCAGGTTGCTTTTGACCGCTCCGGTTACCGTTATCACGGCCGTGTCCAGGCGTTGGCCGACGCAGCCCGTGAAGCTGGCTTGCAATTCTAAGAGGTGGAGAAGATGAGCGTTAACGAACAGAAGGCGCCTGAGCTCCAGGAGAAGCTGGTTCAGGTCAATCGCGTCGCCAAGGTAGTTAAAGGCGGCCGTATTTTCGCCTTCACCGCACTGACTGTAGTGGGTGATGGTAAAGGTCGCGTTGGTTTCGGTCGTGGCAAGGCGCGTGAAGTGCCGGTTGCTATCCAGAAAGCCATGGAAGCTGCACGCAAGAATATGATAGAGGTTCCGCTGGACGGCACCACTCTGCAATACCCGGTCAAGGCTCAGCATGGCGGCTCCAAGGTCTACATGCAGCCTGCGTCCGAAGGTACGGGTATCATCGCCGGCGGTGCGATGCGTGCGGTACTGGAAGTTGCGGGTGTTCAGAACGTACTGTCCAAGTGTTACGGGTCTACCAACCCGGTGAACGTAGTACGTTCCACCATCAAGGGGCTCCAGGCGACACAGGCGCCTGAAGATATTGCAGCCAAGCGCGGTAAGACCGTGGAAGAGATTCTGGGTTGAAGTCATGGTGAACGCAAACACGATCAAAGTAACTCTGACCCGCAGCCCCATCGGCTGCCAGCCCAAGCACAAACTGTGTGTGAGGGGCCTGGGTCTTCGTAAAATCGGTCACACCGTGGAAGTGGAAGATACACCTTCCATCCGCGGCATGATCAACCGGGTTGATTACCTGGTTCGGGTTGAGGAGAACTAAGATGCGTCTGAACGAACTTAGTCCAGAACCCGGTTCACGTCCGGCCGCCAGGCGCGTTGGTCGTGGTATCGGTAGTGGTCTCGGTAAAACCGGTGGTCGCGGTCACAAGGGTCTGAAGGCCCGGTCCGGCGGCAGCGTAGCGCCTGGTTTTGAGGGCGGTCAGCAGCCGTTGGCCCGTCGTCTGCCGAAGTTCGGCTTCACGTCTCGCCAGCAGCGTTATGTTGCCGAAATTCGCCTGAACGAACTGGCGAAGGTTGAAGGCGATGTGGTTGATCTCGAGGCCCTGAAGAAGGCAGATATCATTCGTGAAGAAATTCGCGAAGCCAAGGTTATCCTGTCCGGCGAACTGAGCCGTGCGGTAACCGTCAAGGGACTTCGGGTAACCAAAGGCGCGCGCGAGGCAATTTCTGCCGCGGGTGGTAAAGTCGAAGACTAAGGCGAGTCGAGGACTAAATGGCCAAGAACGCATCGTTGCCTGCGGGCGCGGGTAAAGGACTGGCAGAGCTGCGATCACGGCTCTGGTTTGTCTTCCTGGCATTGCTGGTGTACCGGATCGGTGCCCACATTCCGGTGCCGGGTATCAACCCGGACCGTCTGGCGGCACTGTTTGAACAGAATCAGGGCACAATCCTGAGCATGTTCAACATGTTTTCCGGTGGTGCGCTTGAGCGCATGAGTATCTTCGCTCTCGGTATCATGCCGTATATCTCGGCCTCGATTATCATGCAGCTCATGACTGCGGTCAGTCCGCAGCTTGAGCAGCTGAAGAAAGAGGGAGAAGCTGGTCGTCGCAAGATCAGCCAGTACACGCGGTACGGTACGGTTATCCTCGCCCTGGTTCAGGGCGCTGGTATCTCTGTCGGTCTGGCATCGCAGGGTGTCACTTTCAATGATAGCTTCAGCTTCCACTTTGTGGCGGTTGTGTCCTTTGTCAGTGGCGCCGTGTTCATGATGTGGCTGGGTGAGCAGATCACCGAGCGGGGCGTAGGCAACGGCATTTCACTGCTGATTTTTGCGGGGATCGTGGCTGGCCTGCCCGGAGCAATCGGCCAGACGCTGGAGCAGGCGCGGAACGGTGAGATGAGCGTGCTGCTGGTTCTTGGTATTGGCGTTCTGGCGATTGCTGTCATTGGCTTCGTGGTCTTTATGGAGCGTGGGCAACGTCGGCTGACCATTAACTATGCCAAGCGGCAACAGGGTCGTCGGGTGTTCGCCCAGCAATCCAGTCACTTGCCGCTCAAGGTGAACATGGCCGGTGTTATTCCGCCCATTTTCGCGTCTTCCATCCTGCTGTTCCCGGCGTCGATCGGCCAGTGGTTTGGTCAGGGTGAGGGCATGGAATGGCTCAGCGATGTGTCGCAGGCGCTTGCTCCCAGTCAGCCGTTGTACATTATCCTGTTTGCAGCAGCAGTGGTCTTTTTCTGCTTCTTCTACACAGCCCTGATGTATAACCCGAAAGAAGTTGCGGATAACCTCAAGCGCTCTGGCGCCTTTATTCCGGGCATCCGTCCTGGTGATCAGACCGCCAAGTATATTGATGGTGTGCTGACCCGCCTGACGCTGTTCGGTGCAATGTACATTGCAGCAGTGTCCCTGTTTCCTCAGTTCCTGATGGTGGCCGGGAATATACCGTTCTATCTGGGTGGTACCTCACTGCTGATTGTTGTAGTCGTGGTGATGGATTTCATGGCGCAGGTTCAGTCGCACCTGATGTCCCATCAGTATGAATCGCTGATGAAGAAGTCCAATCTCAAGGGCTATGGTCGGAACGGTTAACCCCGTTCCCCTTGAAAACTGGAGTCGACAATGAAAGTACGCGCTTCGGTAAAGAAAATTTGCCGTAACTGCAAAGTAATTCGTCGCAATGGCTCGGTACGGGTCATTTGCTCGGAGCCTCGCCACAAGCAACGCCAGGGCTGATCCGCATCGGATCCGGAACTGACATTGTAGAGGGTACGAATAATAGCGCTTGACCCCAGCGGGGGTCAGGCGCTATTATTTCGCGCCCTTTTATAGTGGCGGAAAATTCACACAGCAAAGCTTTGAACGCGGAGTAATTTGGATGGCACGTATAGCCGGTGTCAATATACCCGATCACAAACATGCTGTTATCTCGCTGACCTACATCTTTGGTGTTGGCAAGACAACAGCCCAGAAGCTTTGCGACGCAACCGGTGTCAAACCGGACGTCAAGGTCAAGGACCTGAGCGACGAGCAGCTTGAAGCACTTCGTACGGAAGTGGGCAAGGTGTCTGTCGAGGGCGACCTGCGTCGTGAAGTACAGATGAACATCAAGCGTTTGAAGGATCTCGGATGTCACCGTGGTCTGCGCCATCGTCATGGCCTTCCGGTCCGTGGCCAGCGCACCAAGACCAACGCACGCACCCGTAAAGGTCCTCGCAAACCTATTCGTAAGTAACAGGTAGGCAATCATGGCAAAGCCAGGTACACGTACCCGTAAAAAGGTGAAAAAGACGGTTGTTGATGGCGTCGCGCACATTCACGCGTCCTTCAACAACACTATCGTGACCATTTCCGACCGTCAGGGCAACGTCCTGTCCTGGGCCACCTCCGGTGGTTCCGGTTTCCGTGGGTCACGCAAGAGTACACCTTTTGCTGCGCAGGTAGCAGCTGAAAGAGCCGGTAATGCGGCTGCTGAATACGGCCTTAAAAACCTGGACGTAGAGGTTAAGGGTCCTGGGCCTGGACGTGAATCCGCAGTTCGCGCGCTGAATGCGTGTGGCTACAAGATCACCAACATCACAGATGTGACGCCGATTCCCCATAACGGCTGTCGTCCGCCCAAAAAGCGCCGCGTCTAACACAGGAGACAGTGAATTATGGCTCGTTATATAGGCCCGAAGTGCAAGCTGTCTCGTCGTGAAGGGACAGATCTTTTTCTGAAGAGCGGTGTTCGCGCGCTCGATTCCAAGTGCAACATCGAGACTCCGCCGGGTATGCACGGCGCGCGTCGCGGTCGTCTGTCCGAGTACGGCGTGCAGCTTCGTGAAAAACAGAAAGTCCGTCGTATCTACGGTGTACTGGAGAAGCAGTTCCGCAACTACTATAAAGAGGCAGCCCGAATCAAAGGTGCAACCGGTGAAAACCTGCTGCAGCTTCTGGAAGGCCGCCTGGATAACGTTGTATACCGCATGGGCTTTGGTTCTACCCGTGCAGAGTCCCGTCAGCTCGTTTCTCACAAAGCGATCCTGGTAAACGACAAGGTAGTGAATATCGCTTCCTACCAGGTCAAGCCGGGTGATGTTGTGAGTGTGCGTGAGAAGGCCAGGAACCAGCTGCGTGTCAAAGGCGCACTGGATCTGTCTGCAAGTCGTGCACCGGTGAGCTGGGTAGAGGTCGACGCCAACAAGATGTCCGGCGTTTACAGGTCAGTACCCGAGCGTACTGAATTGCCGGCCGACATCAACGAGAACCTCATCGTCGAGCTTTACTCCAAGTAAAGCCTGATTTGCAACGTAAGTAGCAACGATAGCAGATAGGGGCGTCTATGCAGCGTTCAGTACATGAGTTATTGACACCTCGTACCATTGACGTGAAGGAATCAAGCGCCACACGTGCCAAGGTTACGCTTGAGCCTCTGGAAAGGGGCTTTGGCCATACCCTGGGCAGTGCACTGCGCCGGATTCTCTTGTCTTCGATGCCGGGCTGCGCCGTGACTGAAGCGCAGATTGACGGTGTCCTGCACGAGTACAGTGCCATTGAGGGTGTCCAGGAAGACGTGATTGAGATCCTTCTGAATCTCAAGGGCGTCGCCGTAAAAATGCACGGTCGGGACGATGCCGAGCTTACGCTCAGCAAGAAAGGCCCGGGCGTTGTGACAGCCGGTGATATCAAGCTGGATCATGATGTCGAGATTGCTAACCCGGAGCATGTGATCTGTCACCTTAGCGAGAATGGTGAAGTGAACATGCGCCTGCGTGTTGCCCGTGGTCGCGGCTATGAGCCGGCAGACCAGCGTGGTCTTGACGAGGACGAAACCCGTGCCATCGGGCGCCTGCAGCTGGATGCAACGTTCAGCCCGGTTCGTCGTGTGGCTTACGCCGTGGAAAGTGCACGGGTAGAGCAGCGGACCGATCTGGACAAGCTGGTTATTGACCTGGAGACCAATGGCACCATCGACCCGGAAGAAGCCATTCGACGGGCGGCTACCATTCTCCAGCAGCAACTGGCGGTGTTCGTCGATTTTGATCATGAGAAAGAACCCGAGCGCGTTGAGGAAGAGGAAGAAATCGATCCGATTCTGCTGCGTCCGGTTGATGATCTGGAGTTGACAGTGCGTTCAGCGAACTGCTTGAAGGCTGAGAACATTTACTACATCGGCGATCTTATCCAGCGCACAGAAGTTGAGCTGTTGAAGACGCCTAACCTTGGTAAAAAGTCGCTGACCGAGATCAAGGACGTATTGGCGTCCCGTGGTCTGTCACTGGGTATGCGTCTTGATAACTGGCCACCGGCTAGCCTTCGTGGCGACGACCGGGTTCTGGGCGGTTAATCGCCGATTAGTTTAAGGTAAGGAATCAGAGCAATGCGTCATCGTAAGAGTGGTCGTAAGTTCAGCAGGACCAGTGCGCATCGCAAGGCCATGTTCCGTAACATGACTGCGTCACTGGTTGAACACGAGCTGATCAAAACAACGCTGCCGAAAGCCAAAGAGCTTCGCCGGGTAGCTGAGCCTTTGATCACGCTCTCCAAGAATGATTCGGTCGCGAATCGTCGTCTGGCGTTCTCACGCCTGCGTGACGATGCAGCGGTTGCCAAGCTGTTTGGTGAGCTTGGTCCCCGTTACAGCGAGCGTCCGGGTGGATACCTTCGTATTCTGAAGTGCGGTTTCCGTGCCGGCGACAATGCCCCGATGGCATTTGTTGAGCTGGTCGGTCGCCCACTGGATATTGAGGCGGAAGAGGTGGACGAAGACGAGGATTAATTGCCTCGGCTCGGTTCGTAAAAACCGGAAGGGTCAAGTCTTCCGGTTTTTTTGTGCCTGGAATGAAAAAGGGGTCAGATGAAAGCTTTCATCTGACCCCATGTTCATGCCCCGTGTTCATGACCCCATGTTTATCTCCCCAGCATCGGTTTCAGGTAACGACCCGTGTGGGAAGCCGGGTTATCTGCAACTTCTTCGGGTGTACCCTCCGCGATAATCAGGCCGCCGCCCGATCCGCCCTCCGGGCCCAGGTCGATGATCCAGTCAGCGGTCTTGATCACGTCCAGGTTGTGTTCGATCACCACTATTGTATTGCCGTGATCCCGCAGGCGTTCCAGTACATTGAGCAGTTGCTGGATGTCATAGAAGTGTAGGCCGGTGGTCGGTTCGTCCAGGATGTACAGGGTCTTGCCGGTATCCCGCTTGGACAGTTCTTTGGCAAGTTTTACCCGTTGGGCTTCGCCGCCGGAGAGGGTGACAGCGCTTTGGCCCAGGCGAATGTAGGACAGGCCCACATCCATCAGGGTCTGGAGTTTTCGGGCGAGGAACGGCACGGCGTCGAAGAATTCCCGGCCCTCCTCAACGGTCATTTGCAGGACTTCGTTGATGTTCTTGCCCTTGTACCGGACTTCCAGGGTTTCACGGTTGTAGCGCTTGCCCTTGCAGACGTCGCAGGGAACATACACATCCGGCAGGAAGTGCATCTCTACCTTGATTACGCCATCACCCTGGCAGGCCTCGCACCGACCGCCCTTGACGTTAAAGGAGAAGCGACCGGGCTTGTACCCCCGGGAGCGAGACTCCTGGGTGCCGGCGAAGAGTTCCCGAATAGGGGTAAACAGGCCGGTGTAGGTGGCGGGGTTGGAGCGTGGAGTTCGGCCGATGGGGCTCTGGTCAATATCGATGACCTTATCTAGCTGGCCCAGGCCCTTCAGGGACTGATAGGGCGAGTGGTTCAGGCTGGTGGCCTTGTTCAGCCTGGCGGCAGCCACCGGATACAGGGTGCTGTTGATCAGGGTTGACTTGCCCGAACCCGACACACCGGTGATGCAGGTCATCACCCCTAGGGGCAGGGTAAGGGTGACATCCCTGAGATTATTTCCTGTTGCCCCGGTCAGGACCAGTGTTTGACCGTTGCCCTTGTGCCGTTTTTTGGGAATTGCAATTTCCCGGGTGCCATTAAGGTACTGGCCTGTGAGCGAGTCAGGATTGTCGATGATCTGCTGGGGAGTGCCCTGTCCGATGACGTTCCCCCCGTGGATGCCGGCACCCGGGCCTATGTCGATCACGTGATCGGCGGCACGGATGGCGTCCTCGTCGTGCTCAACCACAATAACGGTGTTGCCCAGATCCCGGAGGTGGGTGAGGGTGGCCAGCAGCCTGTCGTTATCCCGCTGGTGCAGGCCGATGGAGGGCTCGTCGAGAATGTACATGACACCCACCAGCCCGGCGCCAATCTGGCTGGCCAAACGGATCCGCTGGGCTTCCCCGCCGGACAGGGTGTCCGCACTACGCTCGAGGGTCAGGTATTCCAGGCCGACATTTACCAGAAACTGAAGGCGTTGCCGCACCTCCTTCAGGATTTTCTCGGCGATTTCCCCTTTCCGCCCGGGCAGAGCCAGGGTCTCGAAGTAATTGTGCGCGTCGCCCACTGGCAACCGGGTTACGTCTGAAATGTTGTGATCTTCGATAAAAACATGGCGGGCACTGCGGCGCAGGCGTGAGCCGTGACAGTCCTTGCAGGGCTGGGTGCTCAGGTTGCGGGCAAGTTCCTCCCTCATACTCTGGGAGTCCGTCTCCCGGTAGCGGCGCTCCAGGTTTGGCAGAATGCCCTCGAACGGATGAGCCTTTTCCATGATATGGCCCCGGGAATTCACATAACGGAATGGAATGGCTTCGCTGCCGGAGCCGAACAGTAACAGGTTGCGGAATTCCTCAGGCAACTCCGCCCAGGGCGTTTCCAGATCGATGCCATAATGCTCTGCGACGCTGCCGAGCATCTGGAAGTAGTAGACAGCTCTCCGGTCCCAGCCCTTGATGGCCCCGGAGGCCAGCGTTGCTTCCGGGTGCTGGACAATCTTTTCCGGGTCAAAGAACTGCTTTACACCCAGGCCGTCGCAGGTCGGACAGGCGCCGGCCGGGTTGTTGAATGAGAACAAGCGGGGTTCCAGTTCACTGAGGGCATAGCCACACTGGGTGCAGGCGTAGCGGGCGGAGAAGGTGTGTTCTTCACCCTCACCAGTCATCGGAGCGACCAGCGCAATACCATCGGACAGCTCCAGACCGGTTTCAAAGCTCTCGGCAAGGCGCTGCTCCAGACCGGGCTTGACCTTGAAGCGGTCGACCACCACATCAATCTGATGCTTGCGTTTCTTGTCCAGGGCGGGCACGTCGTCGATGTCGTAAACCGCGCCATCGACCCGAAGGCGGATAAACCCCTGGCTGCGCATGGTTTCGATCACCTGGAGGTGCTCGCCTTTCCGGTCACGGATTATTGGTGCCAGGATCATCAGTTTGCTGTCCTCCGGCATCGCCAGCACTTGGTCCACCATCTGGCTGATGGTCTGTGCCTCCAGGGGCTGGCCGTGGTCCGGGCAACGGGGTTCGCCGGCCCGGGCGAAGAGCAGACGGAGGTAGTCGTAAATCTCGGTAATGGTGCCCACGGTGGAGCGGGGGTTGTGGGAAGTGGATTTCTGTTCGATGGAAATGGCCGGTGACAGGCCCTCGATGTGGTCCACATCCGGTTTTTCCATCATGGACAGGAACTGGCGGGCATAGGTGGACAGGGATTCCACGTAACGTCGCTGGCCTTCGGCATAGAGCGTGTCAAACGCCAGGGATGATTTGCCCGAACCGGAAAGGCCGGTTATCACAATCAGCTTGTCCCTAGGCATATCCAGGTCGATGTTCTTCAGGTTGTGGGTTCGTGCCCCTTTGATCTGGATATGGTCCATAACACCTCGCTCGGATAAAAACGAAAATTATACCGCGTTGGGCCTGCTGCGGCGAAAATGATGGAGAGGCAAGACGCGGTGGCGGGAGTCCCCCGCTGCGGCGCCTTCTGTTACAATGCGCCGCCTGCGAGGGATATGTGCCCTCAATCTGACCGCTTTCAACCCCCGGCTGAGGTACGTAACTGCCATGAACACGCTGGAAAAACGCTCCGTATCGGCCCTGGCGTCTGTCTACGCCATGCGCATGCTCGGACTGTTCATGGTGATGCCGGTGTTCATGCTGCTCGGTAGCGAGCTTGAAGGTGCCACGCCCGCCTTGCTCGGTTTTGCCATGGGCGCCTATGGCCTCAGCCAGGCCTTGCTACAGATTCCTTTTGGCATGCTCTCAGACCGGGTCGGGCGAAAGCGCATGATCTATATCGGTCTGGTGCTGTTTGCCACGGGTAGTCTTTTGGCTGGCGCCACGGATTCCATATACGTTGTGATTGCCGGTCGGATTCTTCAGGGGGCGGGGGCGATTGCCAGTGTGCTGATGGCCTTGCTCAGCGACCTGACCCGGGAAGAGGAGCGAACCAAAGCCATGGCTACGGTTGGGATCACCATTGGGTTGTCGTTTTCTGTCTCGCTGGTCCTTGGGCCTCTTCTTGGCGCCTGGTGGGGGCTGTCCGGTATTTTCTATGTGACGGCGGCGCTTGCTGTGGTGGCTCTGGTGATCGTTAACCGGCTGGTTCCCACCCCACACCAGCACAAAACCAGTGCCGATACTCATCCGGCCAGGGATATGCTGGGCCGTGTGGTTTCCGATGGCCGTCTGCTCAGGCTGGACTTCGGGATCTTTGCCCTGCATCTGGTGCTGACGGCTCTGTTCCTGGTATTTCCTTCGATGTTGCGGGATACCCTGGGGCTTGCCAGCAGTTCGCACTGGTGGTTTTACCTGAGCGTGATGGTAACGTCTTTCTTTGCCATGGTGCCGTTCATCATTATTGGTGAGAAAAAGCGCAAGATGAAACCGGTTCTGTGCGGGGCGATTACCCTGCTGACCCTGGCCACCGCCGGCTTGACAGGGGTGTCCGCCAGCCTAGTTGCTGCATGGGTCGGGCTGTTTTTCTTTTTCATGGCGTTCAATCTGCTGGAAGCCAGCTTACCCTCGCTGATCAGCAAGGAGGCGCCAGCCGCCAGTAAAGGGACGGCGATGGGTGTCTATTCCACTTCCCAGTTTATGGGCGCATTTCTCGGGGGCGCGCTGGGTGGCTTCCTGCTGGAGGTTGTCGGAACTGGGGGGGTGCTCTGGTTTATGGTTGCGGTGCTTGGCCTGTGGTTGCTGGTGGCGTTCACTATGCCTGCTCCCGGTTACACCACCAGTTTCGTGTTACAGCTGCAGCAGGTTATGAACGACCAGTACGACGACATCGATGACAATCTCCGTCGCCTGCCAGGGGTACGGGATGTGGTTATTGTGGAAGACGCTGCCACCGCTTATCTTAAGGTAGATCGTCAGCAATTTGATGAAGCGTTACTTGCGGACTTTTCCTTTGTCCGGCAGGCTGGCAGTTCTTGAAATCCGGAAGCCCGCACTCCCTGCGGGCTGTCCCTGAAAGCAGGACCAGGAGCGGAAGATGGCGCGAGGCGTAAACGTAACTATTCAGCTCACTTTTTCTCAAAAAGTGCTTGACAGGGTTTTTTCTCAAATCCTGGGAATTTCGGCCACGTCCGGGGCATTGCGGTAAAGGGGCGCTCAAGTCGCCTGTCATCCCGTCAGTGGTGTTTAAACGGACAGGCATCCCCGGGCAGGTCGCCAACAGGGAAAGTCCCGCACACACCTGCTCAGGAGGAAAAATCCGGCCTGGAAAAGTCGTGCGATAATGGCCGCACCAAACGACCGGGCTCAGGTTCATGAAGATCAATAACAGGGATGTCGATGACATCCTGGCAAACGTCAGGCAACAACTCCAGGACGACCCGACCCTGTCGGTGTCGCTGCGCACGACCATTGAGTTGCTGATTGCGCTGATCCAGATCTTGCTCGGCCGGGTCAGCGCCAATAGTAGCAACAGCAGCAAGCCGCCCTCCCAGGATCCGAACCGGCCTCCTGCCCCAGGGCAACCAATTCCGAGTGGTCGGCTACGAGAAGCGCCAGGTCTTCGACCTGGACATCAGCCGCTTCGTCACCGAGTACCAGGCCGGGATCCTGGAGAACGAACAGGGACAGCGCATAGTGGCGACGTTCCGCTATGAGTGCGGGCATGCGCTCTGCAATGCCCACCATCTGCGGGAACTGCAGCGCGCCTGGGAACAGGACAAGCAGGCCTGGGCGCAGCGCATGCAGACCCTGCTGTGCACCATGAATGATGCGGTCAAGAATGCCTGCGGCAGCCTGCCGCCGGACAAGGCGGAGGATTGGCGCAAGGCATACCGGCAATGCCTCAAGAAAGCGGAAGAAGAGTGTCCGCCCCCGGATGAAAGCCAACGGCAGGGCAAACGCGGCCGGCTCAAACGCACACGGGCTTTATCATTCCATTCAACCACAACCGGGGTAGGAAAGCGCTTTAATAAAAACCGTGACAGATTCGTTGTCTGCCTATCGCAGAGATAAATCAGGAGGAAAGAATGCCTGGTGTAGATCCAACCCGGTACGCATGACACGCCCTGCCTCAAACGGAGGCCTTCGGACTACGGTCAGAATGTTCGCTTTGCGACCAACGTACCAGTGGTCGCCGTTGATTGATTTCGGCCAGTAAAGGGAAACGATTCGTTTTATCCCCTCAGAAAATATGGAGAATAGGAAAGCGGATTCGAAGCTAACTAAAGCGAATTACATGGAATACCTGACTGCGATGTGGGAGCTGGCTGTAGCCGGTGAAAAGCAAGGAATTGTGTTTTTTATTGCGCTCTATTGCTTTCTGGCCATGAGTATTTCGCTAATTGGCCAGTGGCGTATGCGGCAATGGCCATCCACTACTGGCAAACTGTTAAAGGCAGGCACGCGAACCTTCGGCGCATACGATACCTCACCTTCGGAAACTCAGTACATGATTGATGTGCTGTATGAATACGAGGTGCGCGGGAAAAAACATCGAGGCAAACGCGTCTCACCGTGGATTTTTATTACCAATCACAATGCCAGTGCAATCTTAAATCATCAGTTTAAAAGCATTGATCGGAGAGGCGACCAAGTGCGGATTTTCTTCAACCCAAATAACCCGAAAAAGAGCACGCTACTGAGACCGGGTTGGTTCGGGATCTGCGTGAGCGTTGCGATTTGGATTGGTCCACTGATTGGCTACTGGGCGTCTTATCATTGAATCCCGCGACTGAAGCCAGAAGGTTGTAATACTGGTGTCAATGTTCGCTTTGCGACCCTAGCTGCCAAGTTACGTCGTCAATTTCCTACCACAGTAGTTTGGCGCGATCATGGCTATCTTTCGCAGCAACATTGGTTAAAGGAGTTGCTTCTTCAAAAGGTCTCGTTCGAATAAAGACGATTAGGCCGTTTGGCCAAGCAAAATTGGCTGGGTAGCAACTTTGTGGTTGAATGGAATGGCAGAACAGGCGGTTACGGAAGGTTTGGTTATACAGAGCTAAATTCGTGAAGGAGTACGGAAAGATCACGCTCAGGCAATGTTTGAGCGTTTTCTAAGCAAATCTGGGATGTGGAGACTAATGATGGGACAGCTCTTAAATCCCTCCTAAGTTATTGATTGGAAGGGAAGAGTGGTGCCCGGTGGCGGAATCGAACCACCGACACGGGGATTTTCAACCCGATGCCGCACCTCTTTTCTGGCCCACAGAAAACCACAATAGCCCATAAAACAGCCACTTGCAAAAATAGCATTCCACACATAACCACTCAAAAACACAGTTACGTTGACACTTTGTGGACACTTTGGAAACGACGATTTTGTGGAACGAATCGATACGAACCGTGACCAACTACGTATTGTTAACTGTGGTAAACAGGTCTAGTGTTAGTGGTAGGGGTTGTGAATACGTGGTTATAAGTGGTTTCTAGTGGTTGTTTTTTGAACCGCAAACCTTCAGAATCGTCAACCCGATTTAGCATTGTGCTAATTCTGGCGCAATCGTAAGGAGGAGCAGTCATGTCAGTAGCTAAGCAAATCGACTGCCAGGCAATGGACGCCAGGAAGCGGCGCCCGTTTAAGAATTCCAAGCCGCTTTCAGGTGATCACCTGGCTCTCATCAAAGCGGCGTCTGCAAAGTCTCAGGAGCAATACGCAGA
The DNA here is from genome assembly GCF_030540945.1 of Marinobacter sp. SS8-8. Taxonomy (NCBI): domain Bacteria; kingdom Pseudomonadati; phylum Pseudomonadota; class Gammaproteobacteria; order Pseudomonadales; family Marinobacteraceae; genus Marinobacter; species Marinobacter sp. SS8-8. The sequence goes on from NZ_JASSVN010000025.1 coordinate 41,842, forward strand.
GGCTTATAAGGAATTGGCGACCCGCTAATCTCTGCCGGAGGCAACATTGGAAGTTCGTTACCTCACGGTAGAGCAAGTCTGCGCACTTCATGATGAACAGATAGACTCATACACCCCAGCCGAGCAAAAACATGTTGCTGACTGGCGTGGTCTTGAGTCTGCTTGTGCTCGCCCCAGTCTCACCCATTACTATTGTCAAGGCAGCGATATTTGCGACTTGGCGGCCTCTCTAGCATTTGGCCTGGCCAAAAATCATGCCTTTGCAAATGCCAACAAAAGAACGGCTGCTGTATGCACGCATGTTTTCCTGCTGCTTAATGGTTATCAGCTTGAGATTAGCCACCGACAGCTGGTGGATCTCTATGTCGATCTTGCCAAGGACGTAATCGATCAGGACGGCATCGCTGATATTCTCGCCGAACATACCCGTGAGCTGACCGATTCCGAAAGGGCGTGGCTTGAGTGCGTAAACCGCTGAAGGTTGCCACCCATTCCACGTGAAGCCTGCCACCCGGACCGGAGCAAGGCTGCCACCCATCGGAGCGTAGCGACGCGGGGTTTCTCTTCTTACTCCGAACTCGCAG
>NZ_JASSVN010000026.1:0-35920 GCF_030540945.1 Marinobacter sp. SS8-8
GGGTGACGCAGGCCTGCAAACTGCGATGCAGTCGGCATAAAGTCGGCGAAAATAGACAAATTGACTCACCTGGCTGGGTGGGTCACCTTGAAAACACGCCGTTTATGGACGGAAACTAGCTGGATAGCCTGGTCCACCAGATCCACATACTGCTCATATGCCTGAGCCTCCGAACTGGCCATGGACGCTGGCATCCATCCCATCAGGCTTGGTCTCGCCGACGGATTGTCTGGAGTCATCATGATGTCAGTAGCGTTGAACAAAAACGTCTGGCTACCCGAGAGATGTCGAAGCGGTGCATCGAACGAAGTGGCCAGGCTGGCGAGATCCAGTAATGGCACCAACATGCCTTTACTGTAGGAGCGAGTGCCATCCCCAGAATCCCGCAAATCCATATCGTAGATGCCACCGGCTCTCGCCAGGTTTAAGGCCCGAGACTCTTCCGGGTAGTAAGCTCGTGGGGTGGCCGCGCAGCCAGCCAGGGCAGCGGCTAATATTGCTGTCGTTAAGGGTGCTATTCTTTTCATTATGTCCTCCTGCTTTTATTAAATATTCTCACGAGGTTGAGAATATGCAAGAGGAGAACAAAAATTAATCTTTGTAAATCAATAGTTTGTACTAACAGAACAAAGTTTAAATTCGGACGTAGCGAAAAATTGGTGGGGCAGGCATATCTTTGGCTATAAAAGAAAATGGCACTTTTGATTTGCAGAGGTTACCTATGGATGGCAGTGTCAGATGCGATTCTGGATGGCCCGGAACCAAGGGCGCCAGGCTACTTTTACTGGTATTTGACAGTTTACTGAAAAATATCTCACTTATTTGTTTTGGTGATCGAAAAACAATATCTGATAGGATCGACTAAAAACAGCAAGCTCGGTCACTATGTTTATATAGATTTATGGGGTAGGAGGCACGTATCCGAATAGAAGAAGAGCTCGCAGCCATCGCACTGAAGTTATCTGAACTTGAGAGGGAAAAGGCTGCCCTTCTTTCGCGGAGGAACGAGCTTTATCGCACTGCGCAACAATCCACAGTAACGCAGCTAAAACCTGATCAAAAAGCTGAATTGTTCCGGAAGCTCTTTCGCGGCAGACAGGATGTCTATGCGGTCCGCTGGACGGGTTCCAGTGGCCGTTCCGGCTATGCCGTGGCCTGCGAAAATGAATGGGTTCCGGGCACCTGTCAGAAACCCCGGATCAAGTGCGGCGAGTGCCCGCACAAAAAATTCAAACCTCTGGATTTTAATGCCGTGTATGACCACCTGTCCGGCAAGCATGTCGCAGGGTTATACCCTTTGTTGCCGGACAATTCCTGTTATCTGCTGGCCGTGGATTTTGATAAGGAGGACTGGAGAGCAGATGTTCATGCGCTGGCCCAGGCTTGTCGTGATGAAGGTGTCCCTTATCTTGTAGAGATCTCCCGGTCCGGTGCGGGTGCCCACCTATGGGTCTTCTTTTCGAACGCCGTTCCAGCCTGGTCCGCGAGGGCTTTGGGGTTCAAGCTGCTGGACAAAGCCATGGAACGCCACCCGGGCCTGTCCTTCGATTCTTATGACCGGCTATTCCCCAACCAGGATACGATGCCCGATGGTGGATTTGGCAATTTGATTGCCCTTCCGCTTCAGCATGAGGCGCGAAGTCGTGGATGTACTGTATTCGTCGACGATAAGCTAACCCCGTATCCGGATCAGTGGGCTCTACTTAGTCAGCAAAAGAGCGTTTCGCCGGCTCAGCTTCGAGATATGGTTGGAAATGAACCTGATTCCGATGCGATAGCAGAAGTTGCGTTGCCGTGGGAGCAAGCTTTACCGGTCGATACAGGGATAATTTCAGGATGTCCCGAGAGCATCATGCTTACCCTGGCCAATCACATTTATATGAAGTTGTCAGACATACCAGGGACACTGGCGGCACGAATAAAGCGCATGGCGAGCTTTGCCAATCCAGTATTTTTCAAAACCCAGGCACTTCGATTTTCAACTCATGGCATCCCTCGTTACATATCCTGTGCCCGGATTGAACAAGGTTATATCTCGGTACCGAGAGGCTGTTTTGATGATCTTCAGGCATTGTTGCGCGAACAGGGAATAACGGTAGAAATCGATGACCGCAGATTGCCCGGCCAGTTGCTGCCGGAAGTCAGCCTTAAAGCAACGCTGCGTCGTGATCAGAAAAAGGCTGTGACGGCGCTTGCCGATCACGATACCGGAATACTTCATGCTCCGACCGCTTTCGGCAAAACCGTAACCGCTATTGGTATTGTGGCCAAGCGGCAGGTAAACACGCTGATCCTCACTCACAGTCGTCAGTTACTGGATCAATGGAAGGAGCGTCTGGAAACCTTCATTGAGGGTGCATCCGTGGGTGTGATTGGCGGTGGCAAAAAGAAACCTACTGGTCAGATCGACGTTGCCACCTATCAAAGCCTGATCAACAAGAAAGATAATACGGTCTCAAATAAAGTCCGGGAATACGGGCAGGTCATCATCGATGAATGCCATCACATTTCAGCTCCCCGTTATGAGATGCTGCTTAACGAAGTCAGCGCCCGATATGTTGTAGGCCTCACCGCAACGCCTGACCGTCAGGATGGCCACCAAAAAATCATGTTTATGGTCGCAGGACCCGTTCGCCATAAAGTCAGGGCTGAACATGGGTCTAAGTTTGTCCAGCGTGTCATCGTTCGAGAACGTCATGAAACGCCACCGACGGATATCTTTCAGAATAATGATGAACGACCACACATAGCATCGGTTTACCGTTGGCTCGCCCAGAGCAATGCCCGGAATCAGGATATTGTTCAGGATGTCGTACGCTGCGTACAAAACCAGGCCAACTGTCTTTTGCTGACCGAACGACGAGAACATGCTGAGACGCTGGCAACATTGTTGGAAGCTGAGTCTATATCGTCGGTTGTTTTGCGCGGCGGGATGCGAGTCAAGGAACGCCGGGCTGCCGAATCGCAGTTGCACGAAGCTCAGGTTATTGTTGCAACCGGGAAATACATTGGTGAAGGTTTTGACTTGCCTCGGCTGGACACTTTGTTTCTGGCCCTGCCCATAGCCTGGAAAGGAACACTGTCGCAGTATGCTGGCAGGATTCACCGGGATGCCGACGGTAAGCAGGAAGTTACTGTCTACGACTACCTGGACAACAGCCTGCCAATGCTTGAACGCATGTTCCGAAAGCGCGAGAAAGGTTACAAGGCGATGGGATACCAGTTTGCCCAATCCGAGCCGCAAACCCGGCTGCTGTAACTTTCCAAAGAAAGGGGAAACATGGCTGAAACGAAAAGTGCTTCAGGCCTGCTTTAGTGGCAGGACGTGAGGCTTTACACGTTTCACATTTTTCGCTTCCTGCTCATAGGCACGATGACGAACATCCCATAACTCAACTGTGTGCTGAATATTCAGCCAGAACTCCGCAGTATTCCCCAAAGCCGCTGCGAGCTTGATGGCCATGGGTGCTGTCAGCGTGCCTTTGTCATGCGCAATCCGGCTGAGTGTATTTCTGTGCACACCCATTGCTTCGGCAAGTTCACTGATTTCTATATTCATCGGTTCCAGAAACTCGGTGACCAGCATTTCGCCAACGGTCACTGGACGACGTTTTGTATTCCTCATTACCATAACCTCCTCTAGCCCTTGTAAACATGCGGGTCTAGATATGTATCTTGGGCGGTGCCATCTTCCCAGCGAAAAATCAGGCGATACTGCTTGTTAACCCGAATAGAACACCATCCAGACAGGTTTCCCTGCAAATGTTCAAAACGGTTACCCGGCGGAATCCTCAAGTCTGACTCCTGCGTCGCGGCATCCAGAATCTGAATCTTTCTGAACAGAGCGCCTTCAATAGTGCTGGGTATTTTCTTGTGGCTTTGGTCTACGTCGTAGAACGCCTCTAGCCATATATCCCTGAATTCAACCGCCATAGTTACCTGATCGCTTTTTAATCATTTTATGCACAACAACGTTGTGCGTCAAGTCCGTTCAAAATGAGAACAGATCCGTAGAAAACGATGTCACTATAGTTTTGTTTGGCAGAAGGGGCTGAAAGAGCGATCTCAAGGCGCTGGTTTCATAGAGATAAAAACGTATACAAGGCTCCCAGTTTCCCACTTATCCCAGTTTAAAATGGGTCGTCAGGAGCCGATGAAGAGGAAATTTGCCAATATTTACACTTTTTTCGCAAATTTCTGCACTCCGAGAGTGCTCCGAAAAATTTACAAGCTATTGTTTTTATAAGATAATAAATATTCTGCATCAGGAAGTAATCAGAACGTTTTGTCTCAGAGCTGGAAGGCACCGTCGAATTTTTGGAAATTTTATTGAGTAATCGCTCAAAAATAACTAGAGTACTGGACAGGCTAAAAAACCAACGCAAACGTCCAGGACCTTTAAACGATGAATCCCGAGATTGATTACTACTTCACCTGCATTTCCCCGTTTACCTATCTTGGTCACCGGGCCTTTCTGGAGACGGCCCGCACCGCGAGTGCCAGGGTCAATTTCAAACCCGTCAAGCTGGCAAGAGTATTTGCCAATTCCGGCGCAAAGCCCGTTCCGGAACGTCCGGTATGCCGCCAGGATTACCGCTTGCTGGAAATTGAACGGTGGGCCAGGAAACGGGATTTGCCCGTGAATCTGAAGCCCGCGCATTTTCCAACAGATCCTGGGCTAGCCGACCGTTGCGTGATTGCTCTTCAGGAAGCCGGTGAAGATCCCGGTGAATTTGTACAGCGCGCCTTGGCAGCGTGTTGGGCCGAGGAGAAAAATATCGCTGACGAAGTGGTAATTGGTGACATCCTGACCAGTCTGCAACACGATGCCGAAGCCGTGATCCGGTCAGCTAACTCAACCGATGTCGCTGACCAGTATGATCGCAACAGTGACGAGGCCGTGGAACGGGGCGTATTGGGTGCGCCGGCCTACCTTTTGAACGGCGAGCAGTTCTGGGGGCAGGACCGGATTGAGTTGTTGGCGGAGACTCTCGACTTGGAACCCGGAGCCCAGTGATGATTGATCTTTATTACTGGCCGACACCCAATGGCCACAAGATCACCATATTTCTTGAAGAGGCAGGGCTGGATTACCGTATTCACCCGGTTGATATCAGTGCTGGCGATCAGTTCAAACCAGACTTTCTCGCTTTCTCACCGAACAATCGGATGCCGGCCATCATTGACCAGAATCCGGGAGACGACCTTGGCCCCGTCACCGTGTTCGAATCTGGCGCCATACTCCTGTATCTCGCAGAAAAGACGGGGCAATTGATCCCTTCCGATTTGCGCAAGCGGAAGGCAGTGTTGGAATGGCTGATGTGGCAAATGGGAGGACTGGGGCCGATGGCAGGTCAGAACCATCATTTCGTACAGTATGCACCGGAGCAGATCCCTTATGCGATAAACCGTTACGTCAATGAAACCAATCGTCTGTATGGTGTACTCAATACCCGTCTGCGTGGTCGGGACTGGGTTGCCGGCGATTACTCCATTGCAGATATCGCCATCTATCCCTGGATCGTCCCTCATGAGCGGCAACAGCAAACGCTGTCCGACTTTCCCTACCTCGAGCGTTGGTTCTGCTTGATGCAAGAGCGTCCGGCGGTGATTGCTGCCTATGAAAAAGGCGCGCCTTGGTCTGGTCGCCCGACGGTCACCGATGAAGGAAAAAAACGGCTGTTTGGCCAAACAGCAGGTGGCAACAAACAAGATGGCGCCGATTCGTGACGCGTTCGACCAAAGTTTACAAAGCAATCATTAGGCACTGTCGCCTATGGAAGCTTGTACCAAAAAAAGGAAGCCAGCCGACTTCCCTTGTCTGCTCCAGTTCCGGGTTTCTATTAGCCGGTTTTGCGCCACGTGTCCTGACCAGCCAGTTTCAGAGCCTCGGTATGACTCCGGTTGCTCAGGAAATCCGGCCGCGGTTTATTGCCACAGAACGGCGCCTGAAGCTGGTTTTCCACACTGTTGTAAACAAAGAACAGGTTGCTGCGGGGCAGGGCCGGCTTTTTCAAGGCAAAAAAATCCCGGGCCTGGCCCGGGAATCAAGGATTCCGGAGAACTTATCCGGTAAAGGCCAGATTTTCTGCATCCAGTTGCATCAGGTTCTTGCTGGGGCTGAGCATGCTGGCCCCGTGGCTCTGGGCACGGGGCAACAACCGCTGGAAATAGAACTCGGCGGTGGCCAGTTTGGCCTGGTAGAAGCCGGCCGATGCCTCGCCGCCGTTATCGAGCCTATCCACAGCCACGGCGGCCTGGCGTAGCCAGATATAGGCCATGGTGACGTAACCGCTGTACATCAGGAAATCGTAGGCGGCGGAGCTGACCACATCCCGATCCCTGCGGGCGGCCAGCATGATCCGCACGGTCAGCAGATTCCACTGGCCAGTCAGCTTGAGCAGCTCCAGGGCCCAGGGCCGCAGCCGTTTATCGGTCAGGTGCTTGCGGGCAAAGTTGGCAATGTTCAGGGTGAATTCACGCACCGCGCCGCCCCGGGTCATGAGCAAGACCTTGCGGCCAAGCAGGTCCAGGGCCTGGATGCCGGTGGTGCCTTCGTACAGGGTGGCAATGCGGGTATCCCGGACAATCTGCTCCATGCCGTGTTCACGGATATAGCCGTGGCCGCCGAATACCTGCACTCCCAGGTTAGCCGCCTCGTAACCGAGTTCGGTCAGAAAACCCTTGAGGATCGGGGTGAGGAAACCGAGTTTGTCGTCGTACTTCTCCGCCTTTTTGTGATCCCCATCGGTAAAGCCCTCCACCATATGATCCGCCAGACGGGCGGCGTAGTAGAGCATCGCCCGTCCTCCCTCGGCAATGGCCTTCTGGGTCAGCAGCATACGCCGTACATCGGCGTGGTGGATCAGGCGGTCGGCCACCTGATCCGGTTCTTTTTTGCCGGAGAGGGCGCGCATGGAGCGGCGGTCTTTGGCGTACTCCAGTGCCCACTGATACGACAGCTCCGCGGGACCGACACCCTGAATCGCGGTGCCGATGCGGGCGGTGTTCATGAAGGTGAACATGCAATTGAGGCCCTCGTTCTCGGGCCCGATCAGAAAACCGGTGGCCTCATCGAAATTCAGCACACAGGTGGCCGAGGCCTTGATGCCCATTTTCTTTTCCAGACTGCTGCACACCACAGAATTGCGTTTGCCTGCGCCACCCTCGTTGTCTGGCAGGAATTTGGGAACGATAAACAGGCTGATACCCCGTGTGCCTCTTGGTGCCTCCGGCAGTCGGGCCAACACGATATGAACAATATTCTCGGTCAGGTCGTGGTCCCCGGAAGAAATGAATATCTTGGTGCCGATGAGCCGGTAGCTGCCATCGGCCTGGGGTTCGGCTCTGGTTTTCACCTGTCCGAGATCGGTGCCGCACTGGGGCTCGGTCAGGCACATGGTGCCGGCCCAGCGACCTTCCGTCAGTGGCGCCAGGTAGGTCTGTTTCTGGTTCTCGGAGCCGTGCAGGAAAATCGTGTTCATGGCGCCCAGGGACAAACCGGGATACATCGAAAAAGGCCAGTTGGCGGTGCCCATCATTTCCTGTTTCAGCAGGCCCAGGGACGCGGGCAGACCCTGGCCTCCAAATTCCTCCGGGGCCGAGAGCCCCTGCCAGCCACCCATGGCGTATTGCAGATAGGCTTCCCGGTAGCCTGCCGGTGTGGTTACCTGACCATTCGCAAGCGTGCATCCTTCTTCATCTCCCGAGAGATACAGGGGGCTCAGTACCTGCTCGCAGAATTTTCCACACTCAGTGAGTATGGCTTCCACGATATCCGGCGTGGCGTTTTCACCATTGGCCAGGGTGGCGTAATGGCGCGGGTAGTCGAACACCTCGTTCAGCAGAAACTTCATGTCGCGCAGGGGCGCCTTGTAAACCGGCATAGCGGAATCCTCTGTATCTGTCCGGGAATCAGTCAGGGGCGACAATCGCCCGTTTCTGTTGTTGTACGCCATTCCCCAGGCACTGCCATTGACGAAAACCGCTGACAGGAATGTCAGAACGGACAATTGGCCGAACTGACGGAACCGGCGTCGGTGGCTTCAGGGAATGATCGTTACCGACCGGGCCGGCGTATTTCTCAGCGCCCATGCCATCTCAAAAACCGATCAGAGAGTGTAAAAGTCATGCAAAGCCTGCTAACTGTGATTTCGGAACGCATACCGGCACCTGTACTCTGGCCAGCACCTATACTATGGACATTATCTTCAGCTCTGCTGCTGAGCGGCTGCGCTGGTCCATCGCTCGATGATTACGCAGACAGGACCCCTGAACTGGTACCCGAAGCGTTCTTCACCGGCGAACTTTCGGCCCGTGGCGTGGTCAGGAACTTTTCCGGGGAGGTCATTCGCACCTTTGACGCGGACATTACCGCTACCTGGGATGACGACGGGGTGGGAACCCTGGGTGAAGTGTTCCGTTTCAACGATGGTGAGGTCCAGACCCGGGTCTGGACCCTGACACCTTCCGATGAAGGCTACCACGCCTCGGCCGGTGATGTGGTTGAGTCCGGAACCATGCGCTGGCGCGGCAACGCGATTCACATGAACTATGTGCTCCGCGTGTCATACGGCGACGGTACGCTGGACGTGCGGATGGATGACTGGATGCACCTGATCACACCAGACACGTTGATCAATCAGACCACCATGACTAAATGGGGAATTGATGTGGGTGAAGTGGTGCTGGTTATCCGGAAAATGTGATAACGATTAACCGATTAACCGATTAACCGATTAACCGATTAACCGATTAACCGGGAAGAGCCTGGAAATGCTATGTGGAAACAGTGGTTGATTGCGTTGGTGCTGGTAGTCTCGGCGGTCGCGGGTGCGTTTGTGTACCAGAACCTGGGCGGCGGAACCGAGGTTCAGGGCGGCGGGGAGCGTCCGGCCATTGCGGTCAATACGATCCTTCCACGGCTGGAAACGGTTCAGGATGTGGTCAGGGCGGTTGGCAGCCTGAAGGCCCTGAACGCGGTGGAACTCACCACTGAACTCAGCGGCAGGGTCGTGGCCCTGAATCTTGGGACGGGTCGCCGGGTAGAGCAGGGCGAGGTGTTGTTGCGCCTGGATGATCGCCAGGCCAGGGCCGATCTGCAGGTGATCGAAGCTCAGCTGGCGGATGCCCGCCGGCAACATGAGCGGGCGCAGCGGTTGCGCTCCAACCACAGTATTTCCCAGTCTGAGGTGGATGCACTGAGGACAGCGGTGGATGTGGCTGAGGCCCAGCGTCAGTCGGCAAGGGTCCGTCTGGAAAATCACCGTATTGAAGCGCCGTTTACCGGTGTGGTTGGCCTGAGTGATATCAGCGTAGGCGCCTATATTACCTCCGGAACTACGGTAACCTCCCTGGACACCACGGATCGGATGGAGCTCGGCTTTTCGATTCCCGAACGCTTTCTCGGTCAGGTGAGTCTTGGCCAACCGGTAAAGGGCACGTCTCCGGCCTATCCGGACCAACCATTTTCCGGTCAACTCGCTGAACTTGGGTCGCGGGTCAGTGAGCTGAGCCGGTCGTTGCCGGTACGCGCGCTGATTGATAACCCGGACGGGTTGCTCCGGCCGGGGCAGTTCATGTCGGCCACGCTCACCCTTCGGGAACGGCAGGCCCTGGTGATTCCGGAGCAGGCAGTGAAGGTCCGGGGTGATGAACAGTATGTTTTTGTTGCGGAAGACGGGGTGGCCCGGCGGGTCTCTGTTATTTTGGGTTCCCGCATGCCGGGCCTGGTCGAGGTTGCCAGCGGGCTTGGGGAAGACGATCCGGTCATTGTCACCGGCCAGGACCGTCTCAGCAGCGGCGACCGGATTCGGGTGTTGGAGGATGACAGGGCCATTCCCGATAACCGTTTTGTGACCGCCAGGGACTCGTAATTTGTGATTCTCTCAGACCTTTCCATCAAGCGACCGGTTTTTGCCACCGTACTCAGCCTGTTGATTGTGGTGTTCGGACTGGCGGCATTGCTGGGTCTGCCGGTGCGAGAGTACCCGGATATCGACCCGCCCGTGGTGTCCATATCCACCGATTACACCGGCGCGGCGGCTGAAGTGGTGGATACCCAGATCACCCAGGTGATCGAAGGTGCAATCAGTGGTATTGAGGGCATCCGTTCCATCGAATCCTCAACCGAGCAGGGCGAGTCCCGGACCAGTATCGAGTTTTCCACCGCCCGGGATGTGGATATCGCCGCCAACGATGTGCGCGATGCGGTGTCACGGGTTGCCAACCAGCTACCGGATGAAGCGGATCCCCCGGTGGTGCAAAAGGCAGATTCCGACGCCCGACCGATGATGTGGGTCACCCTGCGCAGTGATGTCTGGGACAGTGCCGAGCTGAGTGATTTTGCCGACCGCGTTCTGGCAGACCGGTTGTCGGTTCTTGACGGCGTCGCCGATGTCCGCATTGGCGGTGAACGCCGGTATGCCATCCGGGTCTGGCTTGACCAGGAGCGACTGGCTGCCCGCGATATCACCGTGGCGGAGGTGGAGCGGGCGTTGCGAGCCAATAACGTTGAGCTGCCAGCCGGTTCGGTGGATTCCTCCACCCGTAATTTTACGGTTCGGGCCGAGGGGCGTCTGTCGAACGTTGAGGAGTTCCGGGAGCTTGTGGTTCGCCGGGATGGCAACGATCTGCTGCGCCTGGGTGAGGTGGCGAATGTTCAGATGGGTGTCGAGTCCGATGTCAGCCGCCTGCGCGCCAACGGCCAGACCGCCATCGGCATGGGCGTTATCCGCCAGTCCAAGGCCAATACCGTAGCGGTATCCGATGCCGTTCGGGCCGAGCTTGAGAAAATCCGGGAAATCCTGCCGCCGGAAGTGACCATTGCCGAAAGCTACGATGAATCCATTTTTATCCGGGCCTCCATACAGGAGGTGGTCACCACGCTCGCCATCGCCGTTGCCCTGGTTATCCTGGTTATTTTCCTGTTCCTGCGCTCCTGGCGGGCCACCCTGATTCCGGCAGTGACCATTCCGGTCGCGGTTATTGGTGCGTTTATTGGTCTGGGCTTTCTCGGGTTCTCCATCAACGTTCTCACCCTGCTGGCAGTGATTCTTGCCATTGGCCTGGTGGTGGACGATGCCATCGTGATGCTGGAGAACATCCAGCGCCGGATCGATGAGGGTGAGCCGCCTCTGCTTGCCGCTTACCGGGGCGCAAAACAGGTCGCTTTTGCGGTCATTGCCACCACACTGGCGCTCGTGGCGGTGTTTGTTCCTATCTCGTTCATGGGGGGCAACATCGGCCGGTTGTTTGCCGAATTCGGCTTTACCCTGGCGGCGGCGGTGGTGTTCTCCAGTGTGGTGGCGCTGACCCTGGCACCGATGCTGTGCTCCAGGTGGCTCAGGCACAGCCCGGAATCGGCCGAGGGGCACCGTCTATGGGCCGCCAGTGAAAAAGCTCTGAATGGGCTTACCAACGGTTATAGAAGGCTGCTGCAGTTTTCCCTGAACCAGCCCGGACTGCTGCTGGGTCTTGGCATGGTCGGACTGGTGATTGCGGTGGTGGTATATCCGAAGCTGCCCCAGGAACTGGCGCCCACGGAAGACCGTGGCGTGATTATCATGCCCACCAGCGCCCCGAGGGGGTCGACGGTCGAGTACACCGATCACTATGTCCGCCAGGTAGAGCAGCGGCTTCTTCCTTATCTGGATGAGGGCATCGCCAATCGGCTGCTGGCCATCGTCGGGTTTCGGGACGATGAAGACACTGCGTTCCTGATTATGGGGCTGGTGCCCTGGGAGCAGCGGGACATCAAACAGCAAGAGGTCGCCAGTGAAATAAGAAAGAAACTGGCTGACGTTTCAGGTATCCGGACCCTGGCGGTAAACCCGCCGGGCCTGGGTCAGCGAGGATTCAGCCAGCCGGTTGAGTTCGTGATTGCCGGCCCGGACTACGAATCGGTCCTGGCCTGGAGTGACGAGATTGTCGAGCGGGCCAGGGAAAACCCGAATCTTCAGAACCTTGATACAGACTTTGAACTTACCCGGCCGGAACTGAGGGTCTCCATTGACCGCGAACGGGCCGCCGATCTGGACATTACCATCGAGGATGTGGGGCTGACACTCCAAACCATGCTGGCGTCCCGACAGGTCACCACTTACCTCGACCGTGGCCGTGAGTACGATGTGATCATCCAGGCAGAAGATGCCAACCGAGCAACGCCGGCAGACCTCGGGCAAATTTTTTTGCGGCCCCGAGAGGGTGGCAACCTGATCCCGCTGCAGGCGCTGGTTTCGGTGCAAGAGATGGGTGCCAATCCGGACCTGCGCCGTATTGACCGGCTTCCGGCGGTAGTTATCAGTGCCTCTCTCGCTGACGGCTACGATCTCGGCTCTGCCCTCGCGTATCTGAACAACCTGGCTGTGGATAACCTGCCACCGGAAGCGCGGGTCAGTTACAGGGGCCTGAGCCGTGAATTCCAGGAGTCCTCGGCCGCAATTTATGTCACCTTCGTTCTGGCGTTTGTCATCGTTTTCCTGGTACTGGCGGCGCAGTTTGAAAGCTGGATTCATCCGTTGATCATCATGCTCCCGGTGCCTCTGGCGGTCACCGGTGCCCTGCTGGCCCTGTGGTGGGCGGGGATCAGTCTCAACATCTACAGCCAGATCGGAATCATCATGTTGCTGGGGCTGATGGCCAAGAACGGCATATTGATTGTGGAATTTGCCAACCAGTTGCGAGATAAGGGCTACGAGGTGCGGGATGCGATTCTTGAGGGTGCCTGCCTGCGGTTCCGTCCGGTGCTGATGACCACCATTTCAACCGTGTTCGGTGCGGTTCCCCTGGTGATTGCCACCGGTGCCGGGGCCGAGAGCCGGGCGGCCATCGGCATGGTGATTCTGGGTGGTTTGATCTTTGCCACCACGCTGACCCTGTTCATCATTCCGGTGCTGTACAATTTGCTGGCCCGGTTTGCCAAGTCCTCCAATGCCGTGGAAAAGGAACTGGAACGCCAGGCCGCTGGCCTCTCCGGTGGCACCGGGCTGGCAGCAGCACCCCGGAACCGTGCTGACGATTTCTGAGGGCGCCGGCCTTGCAAGCTGCACCAAAACAGGATTTTTCATGGCAACACACAGTCAGTTCCGTTTGCTTGGTCAGCGCCGGTTTCTGCCGTTCTACCTGACACAGTTTTCCGGCGCCTTCAACGACAACCTGTTCAAGAACGCCCTGTTGCTGTTGATTACCTACAGCGCCGGGGACCTGATGGGCCTGTCGGTGAATGTCGTGGTCAATCTCGCCGCCTTCCTGTTCATTCTGCCGTTCTTTCTGTTTTCCGGCATCGCCGGGGAAATGGCGGACCGCTATGAAAAAGCCCGGATCATCCGGAATGTCAAACTGGCGGAAATCGTGATCATGTCCGTTGCAGCGCTCGGGCTCTGGTTTGGATGGTACGAACTGCTGCTGGTCCTGCTGTTCCTGATGGGTGGCCAGTCCACGTTTTTCGGCCCGGTGAAATACGCCATCCTGCCCCAGGTGCTGGCAGATGACGAACTGGTGGGTGGCAATGGTCTGGTGGGCATGGGCACCTTCGTGGCGATCCTGCTGGGCACCATTGCAGCAGGCCTGCTGATGGGGTTTGAGACCGCCGCCAGGCTGACGGCGGTTGCCGTGGTGGTGATGGCGGTGCTGGGGTATCTGGCGGCGCGCCAGGTTCCGGCAACCGGGCCCGATGTTTCCGGCATTGCGGTTCGCTTCCGGCCGGTGCTGGAAACCCGGAATCTGATGACCGTGGCGGCGGAGCGACGTCAGGTCCTGCTGGCGGTACTGGCGATTTCCTGGTTCTGGTTTCTTGGCGCCGCCTACCTGACCCAGTTTCCCAACTTTGCCCGCACCAACCTGCTGGGTGATGAAACGGTGGTGACGCTGCTGCTGGCCATGTTCACTGTTGGTATCGCCATCGGTTCCATGCTGTGCGAACGGCTCACCAAACACCGGATTACCCTGGCCCCCGTGCCCTGGGGCGCCCTTGGTCTGAGTCTTCTGGGAATGGATCTGTACTTCGCGGTTCCGGACGATCCGGTTGCCTCCACCTGGTGGACCCTGGTAACCGACCCGGTTTACCTGAGAGTCCTGCTGGATCTGGCCGGCATCGGGGTATGCGGCGGTCTGTTCATCGTGCCCCTGTATGCCTTTATCCAGCATGAAACCCCGCGAACCAAACGCGCCCGGATTATCGCCGCACTGAATGTGATCAATGCTCTGTTCATGGTGGTCAGTGCCCTGGCCGGCATTGTGGTCCTTGGTCTGCTTGAAGTGAGCATTCCGGGCTTTTTCCTGTTGTTGTCATTGCTGAACGGAGTGGTCTTGGTGGTGGTATGGCAACTGCGGCGCAAAACCGCGGCTCATTCTGTGGATAATTAGTTGGACAACCTACGGACAAACCCTGGACCACCTACAGATATATAAATAAAAACAATACGTTAAGGTGTTACCTTGGGTGGTTGACAAGTAGTCTTGCATGTGGATAACTTTCTTGAAAACTTTTCTGAGAAGAGCGATACAAGCCTATGAAAAGGCGCAAATTTTGGTTTTCCACTATTCGCTGAATCGGTAAAAAAGCGGCCCCTTGCCCCCTGTGGTAACCGGCCAGCTTTCAACCGTGATTTTATCTGGTTAAAATTTGCACATTCCGACTGCATTTTCCCGGGTGAGGCGTTATACTCGCCGCCCTGTTTTTGTACCTTTTTTTCAGCCCGATTTCCGAGGTGAGCTGTGGATTTTCCGACCCGTTTCGATGTCATTGTCATTGGTGGTGGTCATGCCGGTACCGAAGCCGCACTGGCGGCTGCGCGCATGGGTTCGCAAACCCTGCTGCTGACCCACAACATTGAGACCCTGGGCCAGATGTCCTGTAACCCGGCCATTGGCGGTATTGGCAAGAGCCATCTGGTGAAGGAAATCGACGCACTGGGCGGCGCCATGGCAGAAGCCACCGACCAGGCCGGTATCCAGTTCCGGGTACTGAACAGCCGCAAAGGGCCGGCCGTCCGTGCCACCCGTGCCCAGGCCGACCGGGTTCTGTACAAGGCGGCCATCCGCCATACCCTGGAAATCCAGCCGAACCTGACGCTGTTCCAGCAGGCGGCGGACGACCTGATTGTGGAAAACGACCAGGTGACCGGCGTGGTGACCCAGACCGGTATCCGCTTCAACGCCCGGACCGTGGTGCTGACCACCGGGACCTTCCTCGGCGGGGTTATCCACATCGGTATGCAACACCATGCCGGCGGCCGTGCCGGCGATGCCCCGGCCAATGCCCTGGCCAAACGCCTGCGGGAACTGCCGTTCAATGTCGGCCGCCTGAAAACCGGCACGCCGCCGCGGATTGATGCCCGGTCTGTGGATTTCTCGGTCATGCAGGAGCAGTGGGGTGATGACCCGACGCCGGTGATGTCCTTTATCGGCAGCCGCAGCCAGCATCCGGAACAGGTTTGCTGTTATGTGACCCGAACCACCGAACAGACCCACGATATTATCCGCAGCGGTTTCGACCGTTCGCCGATGTTTGCCGGCAGTATTGAAGGCGTGGGTCCTCGCTACTGCCCTTCCATCGAGGACAAGGTCAACCGCTTTGCCGACAAGGATTCGCATCAGATTTTTGTGGAGCCGGAAGGTCTGACCACCAACGAGCTGTATCCGAATGGCATTTCCACCAGCCTGCCGTTTGATATCCAGCTGGCGGCGGTGCGTTCAATCCCGGGGTTCGAGAATGCCCACATAACCCGGCCGGGTTATGCCATTGAATACGACTATCTGAACCCGCAGGACCTGCGTCACACCCTGGAAACCAAGTTCATCCAGGGTCTGTACTTCGCTGGCCAGATCAACGGCACCACCGGCTACGAGGAGGCCGGTGCCCAGGGTCTGTTAGCGGGAATCAACGCGGCCCTGCGGTCCCAGGATAAAGACGAGTGGTACCCGCGCCGGGATGAAGCCTATCTGGGCGTGCTGGTGGATGACCTGATCACTATGGGCACCTCCGAGCCCTACCGTATGTTCACCAGCCGTGCCGAGTACCGGCTGATCCTGCGCGAAGACAACGCTGATCTGCGTCTGACCGAAACCGGCCGCAAGCTGGGCTTGGTGAATGATGAACGCTGGCAGAAATTCAATGACAAGCGTGAGGCCATCGCCACCGAGCGCAGCCGTCTCGAAGCCACCCGGATTCATCCGAACACCGAGGCTGGTAAGAGAGCGAATGGCGTCCTCAAGCAGCCGATGACCCGGGATCAGTCCCTGGCGGAACTGCTACGGCGCCCGGAAATCGTATACAGCCACATTGCCGAGATTGGTGCTGAGAAGGCAGAAGACCCGGTGGTGGCGGATCAGGTGGAAATCGAGATCAAGTACGAAGGCTATATCTCCCGCCAGACCGATGAAATAGCGCGTTTACGCCGGAACGAGAACACTGCGCTGCCGGTGGATCTAAACTATGACGTGATTGGCGGCTTGTCCAACGAGATCAGGCAGAAACTCCAGACTGTTCGTCCGGAGACAGTGGCCCAGGCCTCCCGCATCCAGGGCGTGACCCCGGCAGCGGTGAGCCAGATCCTGGTGCATCTGAAAAAGCGCGACCTGCTGCGCAAACAGACGGCCTGACCCATGCCCATGACCAACGCACTCTGGCAGGGCCAGCTCCGGGACGGGCTGGCCGCAATGGAACTCTCCCTGACCAAGAGCCAGCAGCAACAACTGCTGGCGTTTCTCGGTCTGCTCAATAAATGGAACCGGGCCTACAACCTCACCGCCGTGCGTGATGAACGTGTGATGGTGTCGCGGCAACTGCTCGACAGCCTGAGCATCCTGCCCTGGGTCACCACCGAGCATCTGCTGGATGCAGGCGCCGGTGGCGGCCTGCCCGGAATTCCCCTGGCCATCGCCCTGCCCGCAAAGCGGTTTACCCTGCTCGACAGCAACGGCAAGAAAACCCGTTTTCTCAACCAGTGTGTGCTGGAGCTGGGCCTGGGCAACGTTGAAGTGATTCATGGCCGGGCGGAAGACTGCAGCCCTGAAGAGCCCTTCACCCAGATCAGCAGCCGGGCCTTCACTGCGCTGGAGAATCTGGTGAACTGGTGCGGCGATCTGCTGGCAAATGAGGGTGAGTTCCTTGCCATGAAAGGTCAGTTTCCGGATGATGAAGTGGCTGCCCTCCCGGCGGGCTGGCAGGTAAAATCCAGCCACTCCCTGGATGTTCCCGGTGCCGGTGGCGAACGCCATCTGGTGGTGATCGCCCGAGCCGGGAATTCCCGGTAGTTCGGCAGTTGAATTTCTGAACCGCTAACCCATAAACAAGGAGGCAGGACATGGCGCGCGTGATTGCAGTGACCAATCAGAAAGGCGGTGTGGGCAAAACCACCACCTGCGTCAACCTTGCTGCCTCCCTGGCCGCCACCAAACGCCGGGTGCTGCTGGTGGATATGGACCCCCAGGGCAACGCCACCATGGGCAGCGGTGTCGATAAAAATGCCCTGGAGCTGTCTGGCTACGACATGCTGACCAAGCGGGCCGGCGCCGCCGAGGTGATCATCCCCGCCGAAGCGTCCGGCTTCGATATCCTGCCGGCCAACGGCGACCTGACCGCCGCTGAAGTCGAGCTGATGAACGAAATTGGCCGTGAGCACCGTCTGCGTCTTGCCCTCAATACCCTTCGCGACAACTACGATTACATCCTCATCGATTGCCCACCCTCGCTCAGCCTGTTGACGGTGAATGCCCTCTCGGCGGCAGACTCGGTGCTGATTCCCATGCAGTGTGAATACTACGCACTGGAAGGACTGGCCGCGCTGATGAACACCGTTGAGCAGATCCAGGAAACGGTTAACCCGAATCTGCAGGTGGAAGGTATTCTGCGCACCATGTATGACCCCCGGAACAGCCTGACTCTCGATGTGTCCGGTCAGCTGAGTGAGTACTTCGGCGACAAGGTGTATCGTGCAGTGATTCCCCGCAACGTCCGTCTGGCCGAGGCGCCCAGTTATGGGGTTCCGGCCCTGAAATACGACCGGGCCTCCAAAGGAGCCATCGCCTATCTGGCCCTGGCCGGCGAGATGGTTCGCCGCCACGGTTCAAAAAAGACATCCGCACCGGTTGCGGTGTAACATACCGCCCTGTCACTCACTGAAGCACGACGATTTTCAACGGGAAGAATGACTGACACCATGGCGGCTAAGAAACGAGGATTGGGTGAACGCGGACTGGGCGCCCTGCTGGCGGGCTCCAGGGTCAATCTGGACCCGGAGCTGAAGGACCACGACGGTGAGCTCCGCGAAGTCCCTATCGACCTGATCCAGCGTGGCCGTTTCCAGCCCCGGCGCGATATGGACCCGGCCGCCCTGCAGGAACTGGCCGATTCCATTCGTCAGCAAGGGGTGATGCAGCCGGTGGTGGTTCGCCCCATCGCCGAAGGTCGCTATGAACTGATTGCGGGTGAGCGCCGCTGGCGTGCCACCCAGATGGCCAGCCTGGACAGCATCCCCGCCATCATCCGGGATGTTCCGGACGAAGCCGCCATCGCCATGGCGCTGATCGAGAACATTCAGCGCGAGAATCTCAATCCTATTGAAGAAGCCTTTGCCCTGCAGCGTTTGCAGGACGAGTTCGGCCTGACCCAGGCCCAGGTGGCCGAGGCGGTTGGTAAATCCCGGACCACCATTACCAACCTGCTGCGCCTGATCGGGCTCTCCGAAGACGTCCGTATCATGCTGGAGCATGGCGATCTGGAGATGGGCCACGGCCGCGCGATGCTGACCCTGGTGCCGGAATTACAGATGCAGGTGGCGAAACAGGTGGTGGCGAAATCCCTGTCCGTTCGCCAGACCGAGGCCCTGGTGCGCCGGGTCCAGCAGGAAACGCCGGACAGTAAATCCCGGAAAAAAGGCGCGCTGGATCCCAATATCCGGGCGTTGCAGGACGATCTGGCCGAACGGCTTGGCGCCCGGGTGTCCATTGACCATGGCCAGCGTGGCAAAGGCAAACTGGTCATCGAATACAGTTCCCTGGACGAACTTGACGGTATTTTGGGCCACATCAAATAAAACGTTGGGGTTTTGTAGGTCTTCCGACCCCCTACGAAAGTTCGTATCCCTCCACGCACACAACATGTAGTGGTGAAAAACTGAACGGGCGCCTATTTGTGACTAAAATTGCCAAGACCCAGTTATTACGCCGCTTTTGACGGATCAGCCGGTGCCCGGTTTTGTTGATTCGTGCACATTGAACACATATAATCTGCGGCGCTCGTATCGGTGCATTTGCTTACTTTTTAGACGACATCGACCGAAAAGCACCGTACTCCCGGGACGAACATGACGAAGGCAGCTTCAGGCGGTATTGGCCGCCCGCCCATCGCACGATGGTTTGTAATAGAAAGTGTGGCACTGGTCTTCGTTAGCCTGGCGTTTCTCTTGCGAGGTCAGGTTTCCGGTTATTCGGCGCTGCTGGGCGGACTTATCTTTCTGATCCCCCATGGTTATTTTGCGCTCAAGGCATTCCGCTACGCCGGCGCGCGGTCTGCCAGGAAGATCATGACGTCTTTTTACCAGGGTGAGGCCGGCAAGCTCATCCTGTGCGCCATCCTCTTCACGATGGTGTTCAAATGGATTCAGCCGCTTGATATCGCGGCACTTTTTTTAACATTTGCGATCATGCTGGTCACCAACTGGTTGACACCGCTTCTGGCGGGCAGCAATACGCAGCAAAGCTAACTGGACCTGGGAAACCGTTATGGCAGGAAGTGCATCCGAATATATCCAGCATCACCTCCAGAACCTGACGTATGGCAAGTTGCCTGCGGGTTATGAACGTGCCGACGGCACGGTACTGCAGGAAGCGCAGTGGACTATGGCCCACAATGCGGCTGAAGCATCCGATATGGGGTTCATGGCGCTGCACGTCGATTCCCTCGGCTGGTCCGTTGCCCTGGGTCTGATTTTCCTGTTCATTTTCCGACTGGCGGCCAAGCGCGTCACATCCGGCCAGCCCGGTGGGCTGCAGAACTTCGTTGAAGTGATGGTCGAGTTTGTCGATAACAGCGTGAAGGAAACCTTCCACGGCAAGAACAAGGTTATCGCGCCGCTGGCACTGACCATTTTTTGCTGGGTGTTCCTGATGAACCTCATGGATCTGGTGCCGGTCGATTTCCTGCCCGAACTGTTCAAGCTGATGGGTCTGGAATACATGAAGGTGGTTCCGACCACAGACGTGAACGTGACACTGGGCATGTCTCTGTCGGTGTTTGCGCTGATCATCTACTACAGTGTAAAAGTAAAAGGTGTGGGTGGTTTCCTGGGCGAACTGACGCTGCACCCCTTCTCCTCTGACAACCTGTTCCTGAAGATCCTGCTGGTGCCGGTAAACTTCCTGCTTGAGGGCGTGAGCCTGTTAGCAAAGCCGGTATCATTGGCACTGCGTCTGTTTGGTAACCTGTATGCCGGCGAGCTGATCTTTATCCTGATTGCACTGCTGCCGCTCTGGGCGCAGTGGACCTTGTCTGTGCCATGGGCGATCTTCCACATTCTGATTATCACCTTGCAGGCATTCATCTTTATGATGTTGACGATCGTGTACCTGAGCATGGCTCATGAGGACAGTCACTGATCGGGCACCATTAAGCCGTAGTTCTGAACCCTAAACCCTAAACCCTTAAACTGAAAAAACCTAACTGAAAACTGGGAGTTATCATGGAAACTGTAGTTGGAATGACCGCTATTGCCGTTGCACTGCTGATTGGCCTGGGTGCCCTGGGTACTGCGATTGGCTTTGGTATCCTCGGTGGCAAGTTCCTGGAAGGCGCTGCGCGTCAGCCGGAAATGACCCCGATGCTGCAGGTGAAAATGTTCATCGTTGCAGGTCTGCTGGACGCCGTAACCATGATCGGTGTTGGTATCGCACTGTTCTTCACGTTCGCCAACCCGTTTGTCGGCCAGATCGCCGGTTAATCGAGTCGCCAGCCGGGGGCTATACCCCGGTCAGATGATTCTTAACAAAACAGGCGAGAGGTGAAGACGTGAACATTAATTTGACGATGATTGGTCAAGCCATCGCGTTCTTTATCTTTGTCGTCTTCTGCATGAAATACGTGTGGCCGCCTATCATGGCCGCACTGCAGGAGCGTCAAAAGAAGATCGCTGACGGACTGGCTGCCTCAGACCGCGCTTCGCGCGATCTGGAACTGGCTCAGGAAAAGTCAGCACAGGAACTGCGTGAAGCCAAGCAGCAAGCTGCTGGCCTGATTGAACAGGCCAACAAGCGCGCGGCCCAGATTGTGGAAGCCTCCAAGGATGACGCCCGCAAGGAAGGCCAGAAGCTGATTGAGCAGGCCAGGGCCGAAATTGAACAGGAGCGGAATCAGGCCCGTGACGCGCTGCGTGCAGAAGTTGCCGCTATTGCTGTCGCCGGTGCCGAGAAGATCCTGGAAACCTCTGTCGATGCCTCCAAGCACAACGAGATGTTGGACAAGCTGGCGGCAGAACTTTAAACGACGAGGTTCATCATGGCAGAACTGAGAACGCTGGCCCGTCCATACGCAAAGGCAGCATTTGCTGCCGCTCAGGAGCATAAGCAGCTGGCTGAGTGGTCACAGGTGCTGACGGTTGCCGGGCAGGTCACCGCGAACAACGACATTCGACAGCTTCTCGCGAACCCGGGTCTCGAAGAGCAGAAGAAGGCGGAGCTGATCCTGGAGGTCGCCGAAGAAGGCGTCACCGAACAGGTCCGGAACTTTTTCGCTGTACTGGCTGAAAACCGCCGGCTGACTCTTCTTCCTGAGATTGCAGCGCTCTTCAACATGTACCGGGCTGATCTGGAGCGCACTGTTGATATCGAAGTCACCGCAGCTTTCGAGCTGACGGACGAACAGCAACAGAAGCTCGCCCAGGCACTCTCGAAGAAACTCGAGCGGCAAGTGTCACTCGCAGCGTCACTGGACAAATCTCTGATTGGCGGCGTGATTATTCGCACCGGCGATCTGGTCATTGACGCTTCTGTACGCGGAAAGCTGACCAAGCTGGCCGACGCTCTGGGCTCCTGATTTCAGCACAAGGTTTGAGGATATTGGCATGCAGCAACTGAATCCATCCGAGATCAGTGACATCATCAAGAAGAGAATCGAGAAACTCGATATCTCTTCCGAAGCAAAGAACGAAGGTACGATCCTGTCGGTATCCGACGGCATCGTGCTGATCCACGGTCTTGCCGACGTTATGTACGGTGAGATGATTGAATTTGCCAACGGCACCTTCGGTATGGCTCTGAACCTGGAGCGTGATTCCGTGGGTGCGGTTGTGCTGGGCGACTACGAAGATCTGGCGGAAGGCCAGAAGGTTCGTTGTACCGGCCGGATCCTGGAGGTACCGGTTGGTCCGGAACTGATGGGCCGCGTTGTCGACTCTCTGGGTAACCCGATTGATGGCAAGGGCGACCTTGGTACCGAGCTGACCTCCCCGGTCGAGAAAGTAGCACCGGGTGTTATCGCTCGTCAGTCCGTTGACGAGCCGGTCCAGACCGGTCTGAAAGCGATCGACACCATGGTGCCAATCGGCCGCGGCCAGCGTGAGCTGATCATCGGTGACCGCCAGATCGGTAAGACCGCAGTGGCCATCGACGCGATCATCAACCAGAAAGACACCGGCATTAAGTGTATCTACGTTGCCGTTGGCCAGAAGCAGTCTTCCATTGCCGCCGTCGTGCGCAAGTTGGAAGAGCACGGCGCCATGGACCACACCATCGTGGTTGCCGCTGGCGCTGCGGATCCTGCAGCGATGCAGTTCCTGGCTCCGTACTCCGGTACGTCCATGGGTGAATACTTCCGTGATCGCGGTGAAGACGCCCTGATCATCTACGATGATCTGTCCAAGCAGGCGGTGGCTTACCGCCAGATCTCCCTGCTGCTGCGTCGTCCGCCGGGTCGTGAAGCCTACCCGGGTGATGTATTCTACCTGCACTCCCGTCTGCTGGAGCGTGCGTCCCGGGTGAATGCCGACTACGTCGAGAAACTGACCAACGGTGAAGTGAAAGGCAAGACCGGTTCCCTGACCGCGCTGCCGATCATCGAAACCCAGGCCGGTGACGTTTCCGCGTTCGTACCGACCAACGTAATCTCCATTACCGACGGCCAGATCTTCCTGGAAACCAACCTGTTCAACTCCGGTATCCGTCCGGCGATGAACGCCGGTATCTCCGTATCCCGGGTCGGTGGTTCCGCCCAGACCAAGATCATGAAGAAGCTTGGCGGTAACATCCGTCTGGCCCTGGCCCAGTATCGTGAACTGGCCGCTTTCGCCCAGTTTGCTTCGGATCTTGATGAAGCAACACGGCAGCAGCTTGAGCACGGTCAGCGGGTAACGGAACTCATGAAACAGAACCAGTACAGCCCGATGTCTGTGGCTGAAATGGGTACGGTTCTGTTTGCAGCCAACGAAGGCTTCCTGGACGACGTTGATGTCGACAAGGTTGTGAAGTTTGAAGCGCAGATGCTCGACTGGATGCGCTCCGAGCAGAAAGACCTCCTCGACAAAATCAACGAGAAAGGCGATTACAACGACGAAATCGCTGCCGGCCTCAAAGCTGCACTTGAGAAATTCAAGACCACTCAGAGCTGGTAAGAAAACAGGCCTGCGGCGATTGTCGCGGGCCGCTTTTCGTAGCAACGAGTGTCTAACTTGAGAAGGCAGTGAGTTATGGCCGTCGGCAAAGAAATACGTAACCAGATTTCAAGCATCAAGAGCACGCAGAAAATCACCAGCGCTATGGAAATGGTGGCGGCGAGTAAGATGCGCAAGGCTCAGGAACGCATGCAGGCGACCCGCCCGTATGCCGACAAGATGCGCCAGGTAATCGGGCACATTGCCAAGGCGAACGCTCAGTACAAGCACCCGTTCATGGTCGAGCGCGACATCAGGCGCGTGGGCTATATTGTGGTGTCAACTGATCGTGGCCTCTGCGGTGGTCTGAACATCAACCTGTTCAAAACGCTTGTCCGTGAAATGAAAGCGTGGAAAGAAAAAGGAGTGGAAACCGATCTGTGCGCCATCGGGCAGAAAGGGGCTTCCTTTTTCCGGAGCTATGGCGGCAATGTCATTGCGGCACTGACCCACCTGGGTGACAGTCCCAGCTCTGAAAAACTCATCGGCAACGTCAAGGTCATGCTGGATTCGTTCTCCGAGGGCAAGATTGATCGCCTGTACGTGGTGAGCAACGAATTCGTCAACACCATGACCCAAAGCCCGAAGGTACAGCAGCTTCTGCCCCTGCCTCCGAGCGAAGACGAAGAAGAGATCAATAACCAGTGGGATTATCTCTACGAGCCCGATGCCAGGCAGATCCTCGATGGTCTTCTGCCACGTTTTATTGAATCCCAGGTGTACCAGGGTGTGGTAGAAAATCTGGCATGTGAACAGGCAGCCCGGATGATTGCCATGAAGAGCGCAACTGATAACGCCGGTAGCATTATCGACGAACTTCAGCTGGCTTATAACAAGGCGCGCCAGGCAGCCATTACCCAAGAGATATCGGAGATTGTGAGCGGCGCCGCTTCGGTCTGATCCGGCCCACAATCCAACTGGTTTCATTGACTATCAAGATAACGAGGAACCGAGCATGAGTAGCGGACAAATCGTTCAGATCATTGGCGCGGTTATCGACGTGGAATTCCCACGTGACTCCGTACCCAAAGTATATGACGCACTGCTGCTTGAAGGTGGCGAAACAACTCTGGAAGTCCAGCAGCAGCTGGGCGACGGCATTGTACGTACCATCGCCATGGGCAGCACCGAAGGCCTGAAGCGTGGCCTGAAAGCAGAAAACACCGGTAAGGCAATCTCGGTACCGGTGGGTACCAAGACCCTTGGCCGTATTATGGATGTTCTGGGTCGTCCCATCGACGAAGCCGGCGAGATCGGCGAAGACGAACGCTGGGCCATTCACCGTAAGGCACCGAGCTACGCAGACCAGGCCGCTTCGGCTGACCTGCTGGAAACCGGCATCAAGGTTATCGACCTGATCTGCCCGTTCGCCAAGGGTGGTAAGGTTGGCCTGTTCGGTGGCGCCGGTGTGGGTAAAACCGTAAACATGATGGAGCTGATCAACAACATCGCGAAAGAGCACTCCGGTCTTTCCGTATTCGCGGGTGTGGGTGAGCGGACCCGGGAAGGTAACGACTTCTACTACGAAATGAAGGAGTCCAACGTTCTCGATAAGGTTGCCATGGTCTACGGTCAGATGAACGAGCCCCCTGGAAACCGCCTGCGTGTGGCCCTGACCGGTCTCACCATGGCTGAGAAGTTCCGTGACGAAGGTCGTGACGTACTCTTGTTCGTTGACAACATCTACCGTTACACCCTGGCCGGTACCGAAGTATCGGCACTGCTGGGCCGTATGCCTTCTGCGGTAGGTTATCAGCCGACACTGGCGCAGGAAATGGGGGAGTTGCAGGAACGGATTACCTCCACCAAGAACGGCTCCATCACCTCTATCCAGGCGGTCTACGTACCGGCGGATGACCTGACGGACCCCTCGCCTGCGACCACCTTTTCGCACCTGGATGCGACCGTGGTACTGAGCCGTGACATCGCTTCCAAGGGCATCTACCCGGCGATTGATCCGCTGGACTCCACCTCCCGTCAGCTGGATCCGCTGATCATCGGCCAGGAGCACTACGGAGTGGCCCGTGGCGTGCAGACGAACCTGCAGCGCTACAAGGAGCTGAAAGACATCATCGCCATCCTGGGTATGGACGAACTGTCAGAAGAAGATAAACTGACAGTAGCCCGTGCCCGTAAGATCGAGCGTTTTCTGTCCCAGCCGTTCCACGTTGCTGAAGTTTTCACCGGTTCGCCCGGTAAGTACGTTTCCCTCAAGGAAACCATCAGCAGCTTTAAGGGCATCCTCAATGGCGACTATGACGAATTGCCCGAGCAGGCGTTCTACATGGTTGGTACCATTGAGGAAGCGGTCGAGAAAGCGAAGGAAATGAAGAGCAAGGCAAAGAGCTAATCTGAGCCGACGCACTTGTTTCCGGATCGATCAAAGAGGCAACTGACATGGGTATGACCGTGCATTGTGATGTGGTAAGTGCCGAAACAAAGATCTATTCCGGATTGGTAGAAATGCTGATCGCTGCGGGCTCTGAAGGTGACCTGGGTATTGCCCCGGGTCACACCCCGCTGCTGACCGAGCTGAAGCCGGGTCCCATCCGGATCATCAAGCAGGGCGGTGAAGAAGAGATTCTTTACGTGTCTGGCGGCTATCTGGAGGTCCAGCCCAATCTGGTGACTTTGTTGGCGGATACCGCGGTTCGTGCAAAGGATGTGGACGAAGCAGCCGCACTTGAGGCTCAGAAAGAGGCCGAGAAAGCACTTGCCAACAAGACCGGTGAATTCGAGTACTCCCGTGCTGCTGCAGAGCTGGCTGAGGCTGTTGCCCAGCTTCGTACCATCCAGCAGCTGCGTAACAAAATGCGTTAAGCATTTCCGTTTCGGGTGTGCCGAACACCGAAGCCGCATCCTGAGCGGCTGGTAGACCAACGCCCGGCGTTGGACCTCCGGCCCTGAGGAATGCGGTTTTTTATTTTCCCATTCAAGACATTCCATACACCGGGAGCCTGACCATTCGATGAGCCCGCTACACGTTGTCATTCTGGCCGCCGGCCAGGGTTCCAGAATGAAATCCGCACTGCCCAAGGTTCTCCATCCGGTGGCTGGTCGCCCCATGCTTCATCATGTGATTGCCACTGCAAAACAGCTGGGCGCCGAAAAGATTCACACCGTTATCGGGCATGGCGCCGACAGGGTTCGGGAAACCACTAGCGAGGCCTCGGTGAACTGGGTGACCCAGAGTGAGCAGCTGGGTACCGGCCACGCCGTTGCCCAGGCGTTACCAGATCTTCCGGATGACGCCCGGGTTCTGGTACTTTATGGCGATGTTCCCCTTACCCGCCATAAAACCCTTGAGCGTCTGGTGGGCACGCTGGATGACAAAACCCTTGGTCTTTTGACTGTCACCATGGATGACCCCCGGGGGTATGGCCGCATTGTCCGCAATCCGGAGGGCAAGGTCGTTTCGATCATCGAGCAGAAAGACGCCTCCCCGGAACAGCAACAGATCCGCGAGGTCAACACAGGCATTCTTGCGGTTTCGGCAAAGTATCTGAAAACCTGGCTGCCGGCGCTGTCCAACAGCAACGCCCAGGGCGAGTACTACCTGACCGATATCATTGCCATGGCGGTGGAGCAGGGCCTGAACGTTTCGGTTTCCCAGCCCAGGGACCCCTACGAGGTACAGGGGGTCAACAACCGCCTTCAACTGGCTGAACTGGAGCGCTGGTTCCAGCGTCGGGAGGCAGACCGGTTGATGACCGAAGGCGCCACTTTGGCTGATCCGGCGCGGATTGATGTGCGCGGAGAGCTGACCATCGGCAACGATCTGTGGATTGATGTGAACGTGGTTTTCGAGGGCAGGGTCACGCTGGGCAGCAATGTGTCGATCGGGCCCGGTTGTGTGATCAGGGATGCGACCATCTCCGAGGGCGCTGACATCAAGGCTAACAGCGTGATTGAAGGTGCTATGATCGGTGCCAATGCCCAGATCGGGCCGTTTGCCCGTATTCGTCCCGGTACTGAACTGGCCGCCAACACCAAGGTGGGAAACTTCGTTGAAACCAAAAAGGCCGTGGTCGGCGAAGGCAGCAAGATCAACCACTTGAGCTACGTTGGCGATGCCTCACTGGGCCGTAATGTGAATGTGGGTGCAGGAACCATCACCTGTAATTATGATGGTGTGAACAAATACCGGACGGTGATCGGTGACGGCGTTTTTGTGGGTTCCAATACCTCCCTGGTGGCGCCGGTGACGGTCGCGGCAGACGCCACCATCGGAGCCGGTTCGACCATTACCCGGGATGTCGCGGACAGCGAACTGGCCGTGGCCCGTGGCCGGCAGCGCAATATCTCCGGCTGGGAAAAGCCGAAGAAACACTGACTCAAACGACCAACAGGCAGGTAGAACAGCATGTGTGGAATTGTAGGCGCGGTTTCGGAACGGGACGTTCAGGGCATCCTTCTTGAGGGTCTGCGCCGCCTGGAATACCGGGGATATGATTCTGCCGGAATGGCGGTGGTGGATGGCGGCACCGTTACCCAGCGGGCCCGGGAAGTTGGCAAGGTAGCGTCGCTGGCCGAGGCCATCGAGGCCAACCCCCTGGCGGGCCACCTTGGTATCGCCCACACCCGTTGGGCCACCCACGGCGAGCCGTCACAGGTTAACGCCCATCCCCACATGTCAGGTGACCGTCTGGCCATTGTCCACAACGGTATCATCGAGAACTATCAGGAACTTCGGGATGAGCTGAAGGCGGACGGTTTCGAGTTCACGTCACAGACCGACACGGAAGTTGTGGCTCATTTGATTGAACAGTATTTCCGGAGGCACGGCAAATTGTACGACGCCGTGAAAGCCGCCATTACCCGTCTGCGCGGTGCTTACGCGCTGGCAGTCGTACACGCCGACGAGCCCGACCATCTGGTGGTATGCCGGGAAGGCAGCCCGCTGGTGATTGGTGTGGGCATCGGCGAGAACTTCATCGCCTCCGACCAGTTGGCTTTGCTGCCGGTGACGGATCGCTTTATGTTCCTGGAAGAAGGTGATATCGCCGACATCCGTCGGGACGCGGTGACCATCCATGATCGCGAAGGAACTCCGGTCGAGCGCCAGGTCATCCGCTTCGAACACGGTTCCGATTCGGCGGAAAAGGGCGAGTACCGGCACTTTATGCTCAAAGAAATCTACGAGCAGCCAGCCGTGATCAAGGCCACCATGGCCGGACGCATCACCGATAGCCGGGTACTGGAGCAGGCGCTAGGCACCGACGCCGCCAACCTCCTGGAAAAAGTTAATCATGTACAGATCATCGCCTGTGGCACCAGCTACCACGCTGGTATGGTCGCCCGTTATTGGATTGAGGAGTTGGCTGGCGTTCCCTGCTCGGTCGAGGTTGCCTCGGAATTCCGCTACCGCAAGCACGTGATCCAGCGCGACACCCTGTTCCTGTGCATATCCCAATCGGGCGAAACCGCCGATACCCTGGCCGCACTGAGGCAGGCAAAACAGGCCGGTTTCCGGGCTGCGCTGGCGATCTGTAACGTACCCGGCAGCTCCCTGGTGCGCGAATCAGACCTGGTGATCATGACCCAGGCCGGACCCGAGATTGGCGTGGCTTCCACCAAGGCCTTCACCACTCAGTTGACCGCGTTGCTGATTTTCACCCTCGCACTGGCTCGCCACAATGGTCTGCCCGAAGAGCAGGAAGCAGAGATCGTTGAAGCGATTCACCTGCTGCCCGGACAGGTAAGCGACGTTCTGGCCCTCGATGGTGAAATTGCAGAGATGTCCAAAGCGTTCATGGATAAAAACCACAGCCTGTTCCTGGGCCGGGGCTCACAGTTCCCAGTTGCGCTTGAAGGCGCCCTGAAACTCAAGGAAATATCCTACATCCACGCCGAAGCCTATCCGGCCGGTGAACTCAAGCATGGCCCACTGGCCCTGGTAGACAGCGAAATGCCGGTCGTCACCGTAGCGCCGAACAACGACCTGGTAGAGAAGCTCAAATCCAACCTGGAAGAAGTCCGCGCACGGGGCGGTGAGTTGTTTGTGTTCGCGGACCGGAAGGCCGATGTGAAGCCGGAAGAGGGCGTCCATGTGATGCAGCTTCCTTCAGTGCACCCGATTACCGCCCCGATTGTTTACACGGTTCCACTGCAGTTGCTGTCTTATCATGTGGCCGTGCTCAAAGGCACCGATGTGGACCAGCCCCGCAATTTGGCGAAAAGTGTGACGGTAGAATGAATCGCCATTGGTCAGGCAAGAGGTTGCCAGAGGACATTAAAGTTTGATAAATAACATTAAAATTTGATGCTTTACATTAAAGTTTGATCAAAATGGGCCCCCTGCTATTCTCCAGTGAGCAGGGGGCCTTTTTGATGAACGACGCTAATAAACCAATAGATCGGAAGCACGAAAAGTTACTGAAAACTCGGGGACAAGGCACGGGGAAAGACTACGAACCGTTCATCAAAGTCCATGAGATCAGCAGCTCTGGTGAGAGTGTTCGAATCCGCAGTGCCTCGGTCGGAAGAGTGCATCACTTGCTCTCCGGTATTGAGCTTCTTGCCTTCTTAGTCTTTGATCAATTCGAACAAATGATCGACATACGTGAACAATACCCCCTCCCGATAAACGACACTCTCGATATCTGTTCACGATTAGGCATCAGGCATCCATAACTTTGTTGCTTTGATGTTTCAGAGGCTGAGTGTGGGCCGGTGACCTTCGATTGTTGATTAGTGTACCGATTTCTTGTCCAACCGTGGCGTCCTTACTAAAAGTCAGGCCTGTGTTGAGAAGAACGTCCATGCCTTTCTTCTGATTCAGGTACTTCGCGGGATGATCTTCATAGGTTAATCAAAAGAGAGACACACCGATCCGGACGGGGCCTTATGGGATCAGCGACTCTCTGAGTCACAAAGAGAAAGACCAACGGATTAGAGCCCCAGAGAGCTTCTGGAGTGTTGAGCGTGGCTAACTTCCACATGTTCGAACACTAAAATGCAGAAAAATCCACTTTTAGACCCTAAAAACCATTTTAGTGCTGACAGTGGCAGATATCGGCACTATAATGTTTTAAATGTGTTAAATAGCTGGTTCTAGATCAGTAAAGTGAGCAGGGTCAGTCATGAAATCAAAGCAAGGTCTTCTGGAAGCATTGAATGAAGAAATCCAGCGATTGCAAGCATTGGCGAATCAAATCGAGTCTTCAGATGAACCGGATTTGAGGCCAGTATCTGAACTGGCAGACATCATGAAGTCTCGCAGGGATTCGCTCACGTTGAGCTCAGGAGAAGTGGGCGACCTCTCTGGCGTGTCAGGCACAACAGTTAGGGCCATGGAAAAAGGCGGAAACCCAACAATTAAGAGCCTTCAGGCCGTTGGAAAGGTGCTTAATTTTAAGCTTTGGATTGAAGTGTGATGCGAGCGCAAGTGAAGATGTATGGTGTACCGGCAGGCATACTGGAACGAAGCGGAAGTACTGTTATTTTCCAGTATAACAAACGCTACCTGCAACTCCGCCAGCCCCCACTGAGCCTAAGCTTGCCCTTGCGAAAAGAACCTTTTGTATCTGAGGGGCTTCCGCCCTTTTTCAGCGGGCTGGTAAGTGAAGGCTGGCTCAAGCGGGTACAGGCTAGAGAACAACGTATAGACCCTGAAGACAACTTTTCGCTGCTGGTACACAATGGCGAAGATCTCCCTGGAGCCGTGAGCATTGAACTGCTTGATATGCCTTAAAACTCTGCCCGAGACAGCTACATCTTCATACCATGGTTACTGCCTGGATCGGATGTTCGGAACCCGCAAGCTGAGTCTTGAGCTGGCCGAAAGCCGTAGCGACCTAGTGACCTCAATGCCGAAGAAAACACATGGTTTCTCCATTAGTGGCGTGCAGATGAAAGCGCAACTAAAAATTGAGAAGGGCGAGCTGAAGCTTGTCGATCATGGGGGGCAGTTCATCATGAAGCCCTCGCCGGAAGAGTACCCGAACGTTGCCGAGAACGAGCACGCTACGCTAATTCTGATGGGAAAAGTCGGCTTCCCAGTACCTCCTTGCGGCCTGCTGAAATTAAAAGACGAGCACCTGGTCTTCGTCATCCGGCGTTACGACCGGGACTTCGAGACTGGCGAGAAAATCCATCAGGAAGATGCGATGCAGGCACTGGGCATAACAAATTCCGATTCGTCGCAGAAATACACTGCCGCTAGCTATCAGAGGGTAATAGAACTTGTTGTTGAGCACGCGGGTGTGGCTGTGGCAGCGGAACTGCTCGAACACATTGCATTCAGCTACTTAGTAGGCAACGACGACCATCATTTGAAGAATATCAGCTTCCTGTTTGATCCAGTCTTCAAATTAACACCTTGCTATGACGTCTTGGCTTCTGCGCTATACGGGGTCTCAAGCATAGAAAGCCCGTTAGCGCTTCCTATGCTTAATGAGGGAGAACCAAAGTACTACCGAACCATGGGTAACGGGTTCTACGCTGGATCGGATTTCTTGGAGCTCGGTATCAAATCTGGCCTGCCTGAAAAAGCGGTTAAAAAACGACTTCACGCGCTGACGAATAAGGTTCGTAAAGAGGCGAGCGGGATAATTAACGCCTCATACATGCCAGAGAGCATGAAAGCGGACTACGTTGAACTCGTAACACAAAGGCTCTCATTTATGGACGTGATGAAGGTCGAATGACATACACGAATCTGCAGTCCGCTAAGTTTGCTCGGACGCCCCGGAATCGGTTTGGCCTTGAGGGCATCAAAACCACCTTCCCGGTGGAGCGCAAGCCACTCGTAAATCCGGGCCCGGCTCATTCCAAGTGCTTTAATAACCACTTCTGGACTTTCCCCTTCCATCACCCGCTGAACAGCGCGAATGCGAAGGGCTTCGAGGGTTTTATGATCCAGGTTACGACCATCAGTCTGGCGCATGAGTGACAATATCCGATAAGCTTTGGGAGAACATATCACATTATAAATAATGTTCGCTTACTTTTGTACTGCTTAGTAACTATCGCCGGACTCAAAAATTGAGTACAACTCTTCTGGACTCAGGAAGTCACTATCAATTTTTATAATTTCGTCATTAGGAAGCACTCTGAATACAAAAGTTCCGGTACGCTCAGTAATGAAATAGTAATGGTCTAGTCCATTGATTTTCCAATGTCCTGTGCCTGAACCAGAAGTGAATGCATCCCTAAAAGCTTCCAGCTTATACTTATCACAAGAACTACGGGTGCCATCCTTTTGAATTACAGCACTAAAAAATTCTGAATAATTACAATCACCCTTCTCGATAGATTCAGAGTTGGAAAAAGCTAAATACTTTTTCCCTTTTTCGCGACTATATTTAAAAACCAGAAAATTTTCGCTGTCACCTGTAGCTCCAACTTCTTCTACTCCACTGGGAAGATAGTATGACTCCCCCTCATATCTAAGGT
The DNA here is from genome assembly GCF_030540945.1 of Marinobacter sp. SS8-8. Taxonomy (NCBI): domain Bacteria; kingdom Pseudomonadati; phylum Pseudomonadota; class Gammaproteobacteria; order Pseudomonadales; family Marinobacteraceae; genus Marinobacter; species Marinobacter sp. SS8-8. Next base: position 33,039 of record NZ_JASSVN010000026.1, read on the forward strand.
GGACTGACTGGCTACTGGCGCACCCCGAAATCAAAATTACCAATAAAATAAAATATACTTTCATTTTATATCCATATTAATGCAAGTTTTACTTTTGACTTATACAAGGATGCGACTCTTGCACGACAGGACTCATACACAGAAGTGTCACCGACAGCTATATCTTTGCCGATTTTAGCCAATTGCTTAGCTATATATTTTAGACCGGGCTTGCCAGTTGCAGGAGAAGGCACCATGTCCATTGATGCTGAACAGGACTGGGCTTCTTGCAGCGCGAAGTAAACTACCTCGGCAGCCTCATCATTTACAGAGTGCGAGGCGGCTAGCCCATCACCCCAGAAATAATTAATAACTACCGCAATATACTCTCTTTCTTCTGAGTTCATCTGAACCTCCTTTTCCAGTTGTGCGAGCCATCCAGACTCCATTTTGCCGACATGATATTACTTTTTCTCGAGCCTCGTGGCAATTTGTAACGCCGAAGCACAGCGGCGACCTTGGAGTGGCGACGAAGGAGCCACGGAAAGGGCGTCCGGCGGCCATCGGCCGCGAACTGCTGCGACTTGTTAGAAAACAACCAATCTAAAACCTGGGTTCTAATGTTGAAATTCGTCTTGCTTGATACGCTAGCGCTTCACGATCATCAAAATCGAGGTATTAGGAATCACGACTGTCGCAGAGCCAGCTTCCCCGGAAACACGTACCTTTGTGTTGTTCCCGATCCCCGTAAATAGTATGTCCGCTTCTTTAATTTCACAAAGACCGTCACAAGCCAAACCTTCGATATAACCATCTTCCCTCAACGAGGAGAGCGCAGCCCCATATTCCTTCTGTTCGAGGAACAGGCCAACTTTTATTTGTCGCACACCCATGGTTTCAAATGTGGTTCGGGTAATCCCACCGCCGGCTTGAGCAAAGTAAATCGGAGCTAGATATATACCTGCTACAAGTACAAACTTTATAACGCTTCCCGGAATCGGCTGGCGCGAGAAAGGCCGACCACTGGGGTCCACAACAATGCCATCGTCTTTTGGTTTACGGGAGAGTTCATCCAACAGTGCGTACACGAGACCGATTATCAATAACGTTCCAACGATATTGACTAAAGGGTGGCCTGTCCAAATTGCTATGGTGAAAATGGCAATATTAGCAATCGCGCCACCTCCGAGTGTAAAAAGCCTATCCTCCTTCACTAGAGGAAGGTACAAGACATTTTTTCGCCTAGTCTTTTCTAGCAGCCAGTTTACCGGCTTTGCCGCAATTCCCACCCAAAAAATAGTGGCCAAAAAAAACACGAACGCAATGATCGAGTAATAAAACCCAAATACAACGATGACCCAGACAAAAAAGAGGGTATCTGATGCAGTTAGTCCCGAAGGATAGTGGCGTATAGTTCCGCTGTAGTAGATAACTAATACAGCGCCAAGAGCCATACCAGCGCAAGCGGGGACCAAACAATCTTCATCGGGCCAGCCCACTCAGAACCCGAGCCTTCGCGTCTTCATGCGCAATACCATCCCCGGAGGCTATTTGTTCTTCCGCCTTATACACCTCTTCTAGTATTTCCAGACGTTCTTGCATCTTCTCGTACTCGTGAACATCCACCAGTACAGCAACGCCACGACCTCTTTGTGTCAGCACCATAGGACGGCGGTTTTCATGGAGCTGCTTTACAAATGTGGCTACCCCTGCCCGAAATTCAGACAGAGGGCGGATATCTTCATCTACTCGAACCCTTGACATGGAACCCTCCTCAGTACGTTTAAACGTACATTAAAGGGTACGGCATTGCCTAGCACTAAACAAGGTGCTCAAGAGAAGGAACATAACGCCCGCCATCACCGGTGGCAAAACCGGAGCGAATTGGAGGTTTTGGCATCCGGTGCATGGCTTGGTTATGTGCTGCTCTAGGCCGCAACAAGTTTTTTCACGTTGAGCTCTTTGCGATGCTGTTCGGCGTGCCAGAGCTCATATTGGGACTGCTGATTAAGCCAGCTCTCTGCCGAGGTATCAAAAGCAATAGAGAGCCGGATAGCCATTTCGGGACTGATACCGGCCTTGCCGTTCAGCACCGCACTCAGAGTTTTACGGCTAACGCCCAACGCCTCTGCCGCCGCTGTTACAGATAGGCCTAGGGGCTCAAGACAAAGCTCTCGCAATACTTCGCCCGGGTGTGGAGGGTTGTGCATCAACATTGGCGGTACCTCAGTGATAATCTTCGTAGTTTACAATCTCAGCATCTCCGTCCTCGAATCGGAAGGTTACTCGCCAGTTACCGCTGACCGTCACTGACCAGATTCCGACGCGACTGCCAGATAGCTCATGCAACCGAAGACCTGGTAAGTCCATATCTTTGGCATCTGACGCTGCATTTAATCTACCGAGAATCAGCCGAAGCCTCTTTACATGAGCGGCCTGTATCCCTGCGGTGCTGCCTGACTTGAAGAATTTGGCCAAGCCTTTGTGCTTGAAGCTTCGAATCATTCCCTGAATGTACCCTGTAACGTATCAGGTGTCAAAGCACATAACGCCCGCCATCACCGGTGGCAAAACCGCAGCGAAGCGGAGGGTTTGGCATCCGGTGCATGGCTTGGTTATGTGGTGCCTGTCTCACAAGTCAAATGCACCGATTTACCAACCGCCGTACCGTATTCCATTTTTCCGAAGAAACTCTCCCTCTCTTTCAAGGTAACTTTGCGTACGACGAGTATAGTCTTCCCCTTCCTTTCTGTGATCGTAGGGTTTTGCTTCGTAACGACCTACCTCAATCGCATTTTCCGCCCCGTTCATTATCCAGAGAACCACCGTTCCTCCCGGCGCTAGGCCAAGAACCAATGTGTCTCTGGGTTCAATCATTGTTTTACCATATCTTTCATACGGCG
>NZ_JASSVN010000027.1:0-27019 GCF_030540945.1 Marinobacter sp. SS8-8
CGAGGGCTTTATGATCCAGTTTACGACCATCAGTCTGGCGCATGAGTGACAATATCCGATAAGCTTTGGGAGAACATATCACATTATAAATAATGTTCGCTTACTTTTGCACTGATTAGTAACACCGGAGCTTGCGGCGCTCCCCCTTTTCCAGATCCTGGATCGGCGATGTCACTTGCGCAAAACCGTAGTAGCCTTTCCAGCCCCTCAAGTATGTCAATCTCATGGATTCAATTGCCTATTACAACAAATCCAAATCTGGACACATTTCGTAGTTGCATCTGGTATTTACGGAATACTTCTAATGTCTTTTATTGCTACATAATTTAAGGACTCATGCCTCGTGCCGCTAAAACATTTTTTCGGAAACCTTGCCGTTGGTAAAAAACTGGCAGGCAGCTTTGCTGTTCTCCTCATACTGCTCGCCATCGTATCTGCTGTCGGGATTTTTTCGCTTAGTGGCTATAATCGCGGCGTTTTGATACTGAAGTACGCCAACGCCTCGGAAATTGCATTGCTGGAGGCGGAAAGGGCCGAAAAGAACTTCACAATCACACAGGACACCAAATACATCCAGCACGCATTCAAGTACCTCGGTGAGGCTAAAGCCGCCGTGACACCCCTGATTGATATGCAGCAGGCTGGCAGTGAGGACAGGCAGCAGGCAGAACAGATTCTTGACGGTGTCCGTTCTTATGAGGGGTTGCTCAAACGGTATGAAACCAGCATCTCCGGTCCGGCAGATATTGCCAGATCTCTGGAAAAGCAGATGTACGCTATTGCAGGCAGTACCATCGACTCAATGGAGGGCCTGAAACAGGGCGAGGAGACAGAATTACTGGAAATATATGACCTTGCTGTTGCCGAAGTCATTATCGTGACAGTGATTGCCCTCATCGTAGTGATCGCCCTTGCGTGGATCCTGACCCGATCAATTACCCGGCCAATCAACGAGGCGGTCAGCATCGCCAACAAGGTGGCCTCGGGCGACCTAACGGTGAATGTTCAAAGTGAACGTGGCGATGAGTTCGGTCAGTTGCTAGCGGCCTTTGGCACGATGATAACCAACCTGAGAGAACTGATTCGTGAAATCGAAACTGGTGCATCCAGCATAGCTTCGTCTTCCGAAGAGCTTTCCACGGTAACCAACCAGACCAGCCAGGGTGTGGCAGAACAACAAGCCCAGACCGATCAGGTGGCCACTGCGATGAATGAGATGGTTGCGACGGTCAATGATGTGGCAAAAAGTGCGGAAGCGGCCTTTGAGGCCGCCAATCACGCCAGCGAGAAGTCGGGCAATGGTGAAAAGGCCGTCCGGGAAACGCTGGTACTGGTCGCAAACTTGAATACACAAAGCGCCAACGTTATGGAGCAGCTCAACGGTCTGCAAACTGAAACCAACAACATTGCGACTGTGCTGGACGTGATCAAGTCGGTTGCCGACCAGACCAACCTGCTGGCACTGAACGCAGCTATAGAGGCGGCCCGTGCTGGCGAGCACGGGCGAGGCTTCTCGGTGGTGGCTGACGAGGTGCGGTCACTGGCCCAACGCACACAAAGCTCCGCCGCCGAGATTGAAACCCTGATCAGCAACCTGGTTGCCAGTGCGGAATCATCCGTTTCCAGCATGGAGACTGGCAATAAACTCGCGGAACAGACACTTGAGCGAGCACAACTGGCCGGTACGGTTATTCAGGAAATGGCGAAAGCGGTTGAAGAGATCCGCCAGTACAACAGTCAGATTGCAACAGCTGCTGAAGAGCAAAGCTCCGTGGCAGAAGAGATCAATCAGAATGTCGTCTCGATCCGCGATGTGGGGGATCAGTCCGCAGCCTCCACCGAACAGGTTTCAGCTGCCAGTGATGAGCTGGCGCGACTTGCCGAGGGGCTGAATACCCAGGTGGCCCGTTTTAAGGTGTGATCCAGTGGACAGGTAACGCGCAGAGGTCCGGCCATGCACTGCTGGGCCGGATCTCTGTGGAATGAGTTGTGTATTACTGCAAGGAAACTGGCGGTCACGGGTGGGAGAGGAGCCGTGCCCTTTGATCGGACAAATATGCATGTCGCCAACGCAGGCGGCAATCAGATTGCTCATAGTCAGAGCAGCTCAAGCTACCATTCACCTCGAAATTACAGCCGCACATGCGCGTCACCTCGAAATTACGGCCGCACATACGCGAATTCCTGCGCAAATGCGGCTTCGAGATGAAATAACCGCTAAGGAGTTGCCCGTGGTCTGGTGACCCGGTCTACCAGGTATACCAGGCCGTGATAATCAATCCCGCTGTGCCTGCTGAGACCGATCTCGCAGGTACGGCTGGTGGATATGCCCTCCTCGCAGCCGGCAGTCTGCTCTGCCAGGGTCTGCAACGCGTGGGCATTCAGCTCGGGCACATTAAAGCCCTTGTCGCCGGCAAAGCCGCAGCAGTGAATGCCCTCGGGCACCACCACCCTGGCGCTGCAACGCCGTGCAATGTCGATCAGTCCCTCGGCTTCACCCAAATGCTGGGTGCTGCAGGTCACGTGTACCGCCAGCGGGGTCTGTTCTGGCTCAAAATCCAGGCGCTCGTACAGGTGCTCACGGATGAACCGAACCGGATCGAACAGTGTCAGGCCGGCCTCGGCAGCGGCCTCCCGGATCTGCAGGGTGCAGGGACTGGTGTCGCAGTAGATGGGATCCACCCCGTTCCGGCTCGCCCTCAACAGCGCCGCAATCAGCTCGTCCTTTTTGGTCGCAGCCTGGTTCGGGTAGCCTTTTGAAGCAAAGGGCTGGCCACAACACAGGTTGTCGATGGCATCCGGATACACCACCTGATATCCGGCTTTCTCCAACAGCCGTCGGGTTACCTCAATCAGCGGTTCCTGGGCCTTGTCGCTTCGGGCCGGGCCCATGGTTCGGGACACGCAGGCGGCCATATAGACCACCCGGGGCCTGCCATCGGCCTGGGCTTCAGGGCTTGATGACACAAAACGCACCGGCTGGGGCAAGCTAGGATCCCACTGGGCCAAGCGGCCGCCAGACACCTTGCGGATCCCGACGCTAAGGCGGGTCAGCAGTGGCGCACCCAGCAGCCGTTCGGCGGCGGATGCGCCGGCCAGTACAAACCGGGTCGCCTTGAGCGCCCCGGCAAAATGCCGAGCCAGTTGATTGGCCACGAACTGGCCGGAGGCCTTCTCACTGCGCAGCTTGCGAACCAGATCGCCGGTATTGATGCCCACCGGGCATCGTTGCGCGCAGAGACCGGTTGCGGCGCAGGTATCCAGGCCGTGGTACTGATACGCCTTTTCCAGTTCCCGGGTGTCCTCACCGGCGCGCCGGCGGGCCTGGATATCCCGCCAGATCACGATGCGCTGGCGTGGCGACAGGGTGAGTCCTTCGGAGGGACACACCGGCTCGCAGAAGCCGCATTCGATGCATTTGTCCACCAGCGGATCGGCCTCGGGCAGCGGCTTGAGGTTTTTCAGGTGAATCTGTGGATCTTCCGAGAGCACCACATCGGGATTGAGCAGGTTGTCCGGATCCAGAAGGCGCTTGATCTGCCACATCAGCTGCCAGGCATCATGGCCCCACTCCAGCTCCACAAACGGGGCCATATTACGGCCGGTACCGTGTTCGGCCTTCAGCGAACCGCCAAACTCTACCGCCACCAGCTGGGCTACGTCAGCCATAAACGCTTCGTAACGGGCCACCTCAGCCGGTTCACCAAAGCCCTGGGAGAAGACAAAGTGCAGGTTGCCCTCAAGAGCGTGGCCGAAAATGATGGCATCGTTATAGCCGTGCTTCACGAACAGTTGCTGAAGCCGAGTGACACCTTCGGCGAGCTGATCAATGGGAAACGCCACGTCTTCGATGATAACCGTGGTGCCGTTAGGCCGAACCGCACCGACCGCCGGGAAGGTGCCCTTGCGAATGGCCCAGAGCTGGCCGGAAACCCCGGCATCCCGAGTGAAATCGACCTGCTGTTCGAGCGGAAAGTCCGCCAGTGCTTCACGAATGCGGGCCAGTTGCTCATCCAGCACATCAGGACCGGGAGCCCGGGTCTCCACCAGCAGCGCACAGGCCTCTTTCGACAGGCCATGAATCCAGTCCGGCAGGCCGGGCTTATCCTGTACCGAGCGGAGGCTGCGACGGTCCAGCAGCTCCACCGCTGCCACCGGCTGGGATCTCAGAACCGACGCCGCCCGGCAGCAGCTCTGGGCATCCCGGAACACCAGTAAAGCGGTGGCCTTGTCCGGGTACTCCGGTACAGTGTTGTAGGTGACGGCACTGACGAAACCCAGCGTGCCCTCGGAACCCACCATCAGGTGCGTCAGGGTGTCAATGGGGTCGGTAAAATCCAACAGGGCGTTCAGGGAGAGCCCGGTGGTGTTCTTCAGCCGGTACTTATGGCGAATGCGCTCTGCCAGCGCCGGATTCTCCCGGGTGTTGAGGGCCAGCTTTTCCAGGGCGGCCAGCAATTCACCATGGCTGTCACGGAAGGCCGACACACTCGCCGGATCTTCGGTATCCAGCACGGCGCCATCCACCAGCACCAGGCGCATGCCCGCGAGGGTATGGTAGCTGTTCTGGGCGGTGCCACAGCACATGCCACTGGCGTTGTTGGCAACAATACCGCCGATCTTGCAGGCGTTGATGGACGCCGGATCCGGGCCGATCTTGTAGCCCCGGGGCGCCAGCCAGGCGTTGGCCTGGGCGCCGATGACCCCGGGTTGCAGGCGAATCTGACGGCCGTTATCGCGGATGTCGTGGCCGTTCCACTTATCACCCAGCACAATCAGGATGGAGTCGCTGATCGCCTGGCCCGAGAGGCTGGTACCGGCGGCCCGGAAGGTCACTGGCACCCGGTGTTTGCGCGCCAGGGCCAGCAGGTCGACAACCTCACTCTCATCCTGAACGCGAACGACGACTTTTGGAATCAGCCGGTAAAAACTGGCATCGGTTCCGAACGCGAGGGTGGAAACCGGATCATCAAAAACCCGGTTGTCTGGTATCCGTTGCCGGATCTCGGCCAGCGCCGCTGAAGAAAAATTCATGCGTCCTCCAGGATCAGTACTATCAGCTCACGGGGTCCGTGGGCACCGTAGGCAAGCACCTGTTCGATATCCGCAGTCTTGGACGGGCCGGACACCAGCAGTACGTTGGTTGGCAGCCCTGCCGCCCAGTCCTGAGCCATCATCATGTCATACAAATTGTCATGAATCTCACTGGCCTTCAGAAGGGCAATGTGCACCGGCGGCACCAGGCTCATCAGCCGGGGCTCGTGGCGATCCGGCCACAGCACCAAGGAGCCCGTAGCCGCAATGGCACCAAGGGTGCCGGTCAGACTGGCACCCACGTTCCAGAACAGTTCTTCTTTCCAGGCTTCCACCGGCCGATCATAGGCCAGCAACCGAACCGACCGTTTGGTTGCATCAAAATGCGCCTGCAGCTCACGACCATGTTCCTTGCCCAGGGCGCACAACAGGTTGGTAAGGTTCCTTTTGGCCAACAGCCCGGCCACAAGTCCCGGCCAGTTGTCGGAGCTGCACTGGCGCACTTCAGTGTGAACCGCTTCCATCAGGCTGCGCAACCGGGCAATCCGGTCTTGCGGATCATAACGCCAGGGTTCGGTCACCAGGCGCTCATCAAACTCGTCCGGGCGGGGCGTTGTACCGTCCAGGCTGTTTCTCAATTTACCAAGGATGTTCGCTCGGGCGCTCATGATGGCCGGCCTCCATTCTGATCCAGATGCTGTGCCGCCAGGTCGTGCAGGGACTGGCGGGCGGGCACCGGAGCACTGTGATTGTCGGTCCAGGGGCCGGCCTTTTTTGGCGCCAGCGCCCGGAAGCGGGTAGCGGCCCAGAGGAAACTCCGATACAGCGCCGGCCGGGTATTGAGCATCCGCCAGCCGCGCCAGATCGACCGTTCCGTTCGAGAGAACTTGGCACCGCCACCCTTCACCAACTGCGGTTCCGCAGGATTCTTGACATTTTCCTGCCGCAGACGCTGCAGCAGTTCGGGAATCGGAATCTTGACCGGGCAGACGTCACCGCAGGCCCCGCAAAGGGACGAAGCGCTGGGATGGTCGGGCACTCTATCCAGTCCCACCATGTGCGGCGTGATGATCTTGCCAATGGGGCCCGGATAGACTTCGCCATAGGTGTGGCCACCCACCCGTGTGTAGACCGGGCAATGGTTCATACAGGCACCACAGCGGATGCAGTTGAGGGTCTGGCGCATCTGGGCATCGGCAAAGGCACCACTGCGGCCGTTATCCAGCAGCACCAGGTGCACCTCTTCGGGTCCGTCGAGCTCATCCGGCTTGCGGGGGCCGGAAATCAGGTTCACGTAGGTGGTGATGGGCTGACCAAGGGCCGAGCGGGTCAGCAGCGACACCAGCGGCACCACATCCCGGAGGTTGGCGACAACTTTTTCGATACCCGTCACCGCGATGTGAACCGGCGGTACCGTAGTACTCATACGACCGTTGCCTTCGTTCTCAACCAGCAACAGGGTGCCGGTCTCGGCGATGGCAAAGTTCACGCCAGAAACGCCCACATCCGCTTCCATGAATTTCTGACGAAGGGTCCGGCGACCGATCTGGATCAGATGATCGACATCGTCGGTTTCCGGCTCGCCCAGCTTGTCATGGAACAGCTTTGATACCTGCCGGGCGTTCTTGTGGATCGCCGGCATGATGATGTGGGAAGGCTTCTCGCCATCGAGCTGGACAATGTACTCCCCCATGTCGGATTCCAGGCATTCGATGCCCCGCTCCGCCAGGTAGTCATTCATTTCCATCTCTTCGCTGACCATGGACTTGCCCTTCACCACCTGGCGGCCCTTGCGGGCTTCGATGATACCGTGCACCAGGGTATTGGCTTCCTCAAGGGTCTCCGCCCAATGCACCTTCACACCGTTCTCTGTCAGCTTTTGCTCGAGTTGTTCCAACAGATCCGGCAGACGGGACAACGCACCAGCCTTGATACGGTTGCCAAGCTCCCGCAGGCCTTCGCGCTCGTCGGCATCCGAAAAGGCCTTGGCCCGCTTGTGCATCAGCGAATCCATCGCCGTGCGGAAGTTATTACGCAGTTGTCTGTCCGCAAGCGCTGCTTCGGCGCGACTCCGGAAGCCTGAAGACAATTCGGTGGCTGGAATTCGCTGGCTCATGCACCCTCCCCTTCGCTGGCATCATTGATCCGTTCCCAGAGAAAACTGGCCAGGTGCCGGCCCCGGAAGGCTGCCCGCTGTTTCTCCAGGGAGCCGTTGATGTTCATCAGGCAGCCACCATCGGCGGTAATCATTTCAACCGCACCGGAATCCAGCAGCGAACGGGTCTTGTCTTTCACCATCGCACCGGAGACTTCCGGCATCCGCACCGAAAAGGTGCCGCCAAATCCGCAGCATTCACTCTCGTGATCGTGATCAACCCGCTCCACTGTGTCCAGCTGTTGCAGGAGCTCACGGGCGTGCAGGTGGGTGTTCATTTCCCGGCGGGCCGAGCAGGAGGTATGTAGGGCGATCTTCCTGGGGGCCCCCTTGTCCGCCAGCTCAACCTTGCAGACTTTCAACAGGAATTCGATCAGCTCAAAGGTGCGCTCGGCCAGGGCTTCCACCCGCCGGAGGGTATCGGGCTCGCCTGCAAAAAGCGCCCGGTAATGATGCCGGAACATGCCCGCGCAGGAACCGGACGGCACCACCACGGGCAGACCAGACCGGTCCAGGATATCCAGCTGAGCGCGGGCCACGGCCTGGGCTTCATCCCGATATCCGGATGTCCAGGCGGGCTGGCCGCAGCAGCTCTGCTGCTGGGGGTAATCCACCCGGACGCCCTCCCGTTCCAACAGGCGGATGGCGTCCAGCCCCGCTTCCGGGAAGAACAGATCGACCACGCAGGTGCCAAACAGCGTGACCGCTTCCGGTTTGTCAGGATAAACCCTTTCCGGCTCACGTGTGGGCGCGACACGGGTGGCATTGGGTGCAGCATCGTAAAACAGTTGACTCATTGGCTCGCGCCTCAACACAGTGGCAAACGAAAAGATCTGAAAATTGGTAATACCAATTGACACGCATTATTCACCAAGGTATTCGAGATCACGCGCTGATGTCAAAGCCTTTCACCCCAGACTTAAGTCTAATCCTAACCTTTCGATTTGTTGCCACACTTGGCTGTGGAGCTGACTTATGATATTGGTATGACCAATATTTTGTTTGCGCTGAGGCAGTTCTAATGAACATCGGACATATCGCGCCCCGAAGACTGGCAGACACCATCGTGGAACAGCTGGAAACCATGATTCTGGAGGGCACCCTGCGGCCAGGGGAACGACTGCCCCCGGAACGGGTGCTGTCGGAGCAGTTCGGAGTGTCCCGCCCCTCCCTGCGAGAGGCGATTCAGAGACTGACGGCCAGGGGCCTGCTGGTGAGCCGGCAGGGTGGCGGCAATTTTGTCACCGAATCCCTGGGTGGCAGCTTCAGCGACCCGCTGATTCCCCTGCTGGAAAACCGGCCCGAAGCTCAGCGGGACCTGCTGGAATTCCGCCGTACCCTGGAAGCGGATTGCGCCTATTACGCTGCACTAAGGGCCACCGAAGTAGACAAGGCGCACCTGAAAACCGCCTATGAGGCGCTCCAGGCATGCTACAGCGAGAAAACCGACCGGGACCTGGGGGCGGAAGGAGCAGCCGATGCCCGTTTCCACCTTGCCATTGCCGAAGCCAGTCACAACGTAATTCTGCTGCACACTATCCGCAACCTGTTCAACATGCTCAAAAGCAACGTGGTGACTAATATCGGCGGCATGTACCAGAGGGAAGCGGAAACCCGCCAGGGGCTGGTGGAGCAACATCGAAGGCTGTTCGAGGCCATCATGGAGGGGCGGGCCGAGGATGCCCGGGAATTGGCCGGCAAGCACATTCTGTATGTGCAGAAAGTGCTTTCGGAGCGCAGCGAGAACCACCGGCGGCTGGAGCGTTCACTGCGCCGGGACAAGCTCTCCCGGTCCTGAAGGCCGATTAGCGGACCCTCAGAGCAGCCGATTGATTTCCTTCCAAAGCCTGCGATAGGCATCGGCAGCGACTGAGCCGGGCGCAAGCAACTCCACCGGCGTGCCTTCCTCGCCCATTTTCTCAACCACACTGGCGTTCGGGATGATGGTTTTCAGGCCCTTGGGCAGAATGTCATCCTGGGCGTCAATCAACTCCCGGTGCAGAGCCTTGCGCCGATCCGCCATGGAGTAGAACGGGTGCAGTTTGGAGGGCTTCAGTTTCTTGTCCTTCGAAAACGCCTGCAACTGTTTCCAGCTGTTTAGGGAAAGCCAGGTGGGAATCACCGGCACAAACACTTCGTCGGCCGCTTTGAGCACCTGCTCGGAAAGCCTGGACAATGAAGGCGGGCAGTCAAGAATCACCAGGCTGGTCTCCTCCGAGAGCGGCGCCAGCCACTGCTTGATCAAATTGCTGCCATCTTCCTGATCCAGCTTCACATCGAGATTACGGAAACTGGTATGGGATGGAATGAAGTCCAGATTGGTGTATTCGCTTTCATGGATAAACTCGGCGATGGGGGTTTTGCCCTTCAGCAGGTGTGAAAGTTTGTGTCCCTTCACCTCGTCAGTACCCGCCAGATACCAACTGGACGCCCCCTGGGGATCCAGATCCCAGAGCAGGGTGGCGTAGCCGGCCTGGCTGGCCAGATAGGCGATGTTCACCGCCGCTGCGGTTTTGCCCACACCGCCCTTGAGACTGTAAAACGCAATGGTCCTCATCCTGCCATGCCCTTACTCCGTTCACCGACTCACTTTTTCCCAGACCGTCAGCTCGGAGAAGCTGTGCTGGAACTTGTTCCGGGTTTCCCGAATCACGAACGGCAGGCTGCGGGGCTCCACCAGCAGCCGGAAATGGGGCGCCAGCATCTCGGCCATTCCATCGAACGTGAAGAAGTCCTCACCGTTCTTTTTGAACCCGCCAACCCACTGATCCCTCGGAGTGTATTCCTCCAGCCAGGTGTAAGGTGAGGCAATCACCAGCAGGCCGAGTTCGTTGATCCGCTCGTGGATGGTGGTCAGAAAACGCGACGGCTGATACAGCCGGTCAATCAGGTTGCCCGCCAGCACCAGATCGTAACCGGTAAACCGTGGCTCCAGATTGCAGGCGTCGCCCTGGTGGAATGCCACCCGGCCGGCTGCCTCTTCCAGCCCCAGGGAGGCCAGAGTCCGCTCCTGATGACTCACCAGTTCGCCCTCTTCCGGACGGGCATAGCGCACCAGTTTATCCCGGGCCATCTCCCGGCACTTACCCACGAAGGCGTTGGAGAAATCGATGCCGTCAACGTGCCGGAAATATCGGGCCAGCTCGAAGCTGGTGCGGCCGCAGGCGCAGCCAATATCCAGCGCGCGCTCCAGAGGCCGGCCATCCATCGCATCCATGGCTGCGTCGGCCAGGGCCTTGGGAAAATTGGCCTCGCCATGCCAGCGTTCGCCGAAATGAAATTCCAGGTACTGGGCGAGGGTGGTATCGTTTTCATAGAATGCGCTTTGCTGCACGGAGATTCTCCTTCGGCTTGCCATCCACTCAATCGCGCCAGCTCAACAATAACAGGATCGGACGATGAATGAACAATCCGTGCTCACAAACCATCACGATGGCATTTGCACCATCACTCTCAACCGGCCGGACAAGCGCAACGCGGTGGACGGCCCCACCGCCGATGCCCTGCGCCGGGCGTTCACCGAATTCGAGGAAAACGACACGTTGAAAGTCGCGGTACTCGCCGGTGCCGGGGGCAACTTTTGCTCTGGAGCAGATCTCGAGGCGATGGGCGACGAGAACAGACGTAACAAAATCGATCCCCACGGTACCGGCCACGGCCCCATGGGACCTACCAGAATGCACTTTTCGAAGCCGGTGATTGCCGCCGTCTCCGGCTATGCCGTTGCCGGTGGCCTGGAGCTGGCACTTATGTGCGACATGCGGATCGTCGAGGCATCCTCTGTCTTTGGCGTGTTCTGCCGCCGCTGGGGCGTTCCCCTGATTGATGGTGGAACCGTCCGGCTACCCCGGATCGTGGGCCATGGCCGAGCCATGGACATGATTCTGACCGGCCGTCCCGTCCATTCGGAAGAAGCCCTGAGCATGGGCCTGGCCAACCAGGTGGTCCCTGACGGCTCAGCCCTGGCAACGGCGCAGGAACTGGCAAAAACCATTGCCGGCTTCCCCCAGCGATGCCTCCGTGCTGACCGGGCTTCCGCCATGCACCAGTGGGATCTGGCAATCGGGGAGGCGCTGATCGCGGAAGGTGCATCGGGCTATCCGGTAGTGCTTGAAGAAGCCATTGCCGGCGCCCGGAAATTCACAGAGGGTGCTGGCCGCCACGGCCAGTTCTGAGCATGCCGGCAAGCCTGCCGGTCGCCCCGGATTGCATGGGAAGAGTGCGAACCGGGTCCGGACAACCGCCACCGGCGAACACGGGATTCTCTTGCCCGATTTTCCGGGTTACCCTTGAACTGGCCATTCTGGTTCTGCCCGATGGCCACCGGCTGAAAAACAGCATCGGACGTGTGGTCAGGGAGTTCCGCCAGTTCCTCAAAACCTGCCTTTCAGATACAAATAAACTGTGATTTCATAAACTTGCGAAATCGCTAAACACTGCACCCCTGCAATGATTGTTTTGGCCGTTTTCTTGCGAAAACCACGTTGTTTTGCCAGTCTTCATTAATGTAACAATAAATTTCAGCAAAAAAAGAACGGAGAAAACCCGATGAGCAGCATGAGCACGTTCAAGAAACTGGCCGGAATCTCAGCGTTCGCATTCGCCGCCATGACCGCGGCAAACTCTGTGAATGCCGCCAACTGGCGGTATGCCCATGAAGAGTACGAAGGCGACGTGCAGGATGTGTTCGCATACAAATTCAAGGAATACATAGAGGACAATTCCGATCACACCCTGCAGATTTATCGGTTTGGTGAGCTGGGTGAGTCTGATGACATCATGGAGCAGACCCAGGCGGGCATCCTGAACTTTGTCAACCAGTCTCCCGGCTTCACCGGCTCCCTCATTCCCGAGGCCCAGATCTTCTTCATCCCCTACCTGATGCCGACCGACATGGACACGGTCATCAAGTTCTTCCGGGAAAGCGAAGCCATCAACGAAGACTTCCCGAAACTATACGCGGACAAAGGTCTTGAGCTCCTTAAGATGTACCCGGAAGGGGAAATGGTTGTAACCGTCGACGAGCCGGTCACCAAGCCTGAGGATTTCAACAACAAGAAGATCCGGGTCATGACCAACCCGCTTCTTTCCGAAACCTATTCCGCCTTCGGTGCAACCCCGACCCCACTGCCCTGGGGTGAAGTCTACGGCGCCCTGCAGACCAACATGATCCAGGGCCAGGAAAACCCGATCTTCTGGATCGAGTCCGGTGGCCTGTATGAAGTCTCCCCGAACCTGGTCTTCACCAGCCACGGCTGGTTCACCACCGCCATGATGGCAAACCAGGACTTCTACAACCGCTTGTCCGATGCGGACAAGAAACTGGTTCAGGACGCAGCGGATTACGCCTTTGAAAAAATCATTGTGCACATTGACGGCCTCGCCGACGAAGCCCTGGCGAAGATCAGGAAGGCCAGCGACAAAGTGACCGTGACCCGCCTGAACGACGAACAGATCGAAGCCTTCAAGGCTCGCGCGCCTCAGGTGGAAAAGAAATTCATCGAGATGACCGGTGAAAGCGGTAAGGAACTGCTGGAGCAGTTCAAGGAAGACCTGAAAGAAGTTCAGAACGACGGAACCTGAGAGGAACCAATCCCGTCGGCGGCCTGCTGGCGGGAAGCTGTGCTAACCCCGCCCCGCCGGGGAACCCTACCGGCCGGGAGCCACATGCTCTGGAGCAGATCCCATGTCCGAGAACTCCCCGGATCTTGAAGACGATACCGGAACCTATGACTCCGGCCTGCCCGGGTTTCTGGGCACTATCGATGTTTTCATCAGCAAGCTCGAAGCCGTTATGCTCGCGGCAGGGGTGCTCCTGATGGCACTGAACACCTGCGCCAACGTGATATCACGGTTCCTCCTGCAGCAAAGCATGTTCTTCACCGGTGAAGTCAACCGCATACTGATCATTTTGATTACCTTTGCCGGGATCGGTTATGCCGCCAGGCACGGTCGGCACATCCGCATGTCGGCCATATTCGACGCGCTTCCGGTGATGGGGCGCAAGGTGCTGATGATCATTATCGCCCTGTTCACCTCCGCCGTCATGTTCTTCCTGGCTTACTACTCCTATGAATACATCGTGACGCTCGCTGGCCGTGGCCGGATCTTGCCGGCACTGGGTTTCGAGGTGTGGATAATTTACGTGTGGGCACCCATCGGGTTCACCATCACCGGCATCCAGTATCTGTTAACAGCCATCAAGAATTTCCGCAGCCCGGATGTATTCCTGTCGACCAGTGTACGAGATGGCTACGCAGACACCGAGTCGGAAGTGTGAATCCGTAATCCGCCAGTAACCCGTAAGGAAGGAATCGCTCATGGCGACCACTCTGATGCTTATCATGCTCGTGCTGCTGCTGCTCGGCTTCCCGATGATGATCCCCCTGATCGTCGCTGCGATCGTCGGTTTCATAATGAGTTTCGGCGGCCTCAGCCAGATGGAAACCCTGATCCAGCAGATGATGGGTGGTATCCGGCCCGCTTCGCTCATTGCGGTTCCCATGTTTATTCTCGCTGCAGACATCATGACCCGGGGCCAGTCGGCGGACCGTCTGATTCACATGGTCATGTCCTTTATCGGCCACATCAAGGGCGGCCTCGCCATCAGCACCGCTACCTCCTGCACCCTCTTTGGCGCGGTGTCCGGCTCAACCCAGGCCACCGTGGTCGCTGTCGGCTCTCCACTGCGTCCCAAACTGTTGAAAGCGGGCTACTCCGACTCCTTCACACTGGCACTGATCATCAACGCCAGTGACATTGCCTTCCTGATCCCACCCAGCATCGGCATGATTATCTATGGCGTGGTCGCGGAGACATCCATCGCCGAGCTGTTCATCGCGGGTATCGGCCCAGGCCTGCTGATTCTCGTCATGTTCTCCATCTACTGCCTGATTTATGCCCATGTGAACAAGCTGCCGACGGAAGACAAGGCCGGTTGGAAAGAGCGGGCAGTGGCCACACGGGACGCGCTCTGGCCGCTGGGTTTTCCGGTCATTATTGTCGGTGGCATCTACGGCGGCATCTTCAGCCCGACCGAGGCGGCCGCTGTATGTGTGCTCTATGCGCTGATTCTGGAATTCATTATCTTCCGCTCACTGAAGATCGCGGACATCTGGAGGATTGCCAAATCCACCGGCCTGATTACCGCGGTGGTCTTTATTCTGGTGGCCGCGGGCACCGGTTTCTCCTGGATTATCTCGTTCGCCCAGATCCCGCAAGCCATCCTTGAGGCGGTCGGCGTCAATGACGCCGGGCCGGTTGGTGTGCTGATCGCTATCAGCATCTCATTCTTTATTGCCTGCATGTTTGTCGACCCGATTGTGGTGATCCTGGTGCTAACCCCCATCTTCGCGCCGGCCATCCAGTCCACCGGGCTGGACCCTGTGCTTGTTGGGGTTCTGATTACCCTGCAAGTGGCCATTGGCTCGGCCACGCCGCCGTTCGGTGTTGACATCTTCACCGCCATCGCGATTTTCAAACGTCCCTACTGGGAGGTGATCCGGGGTACGCCGCCGTTCATTATCATACTGTTCGCGGCCGCTGCGCTGATCATCATCTTTCCGCAAATCGCTCTGTTCCTGCGTGACCTGGCTTATCGCTAGGCCAGGCTAAAGGAAACCACAGGGAGACACACTCATGTTCAAACGGATTCTGGTAGCGGTGGACGGATCGAAAACGTCTCTGAAAGCGCTCAACAAGGCCATAGATCTTCAGAAGCTCATTCCCGAAGCCGAGATCTACATCCTCTGCGTGTACAAGCACCACAGCCTGTTCGAGGCCTCGCTCTCACGTGGGCGGCCAGCGGGCATGGACATTCCGGACAAGGCGCTGTCAGACTTCGCCAGGGACGTGGTCAATGACGCCAAGGAACTGGCCAGGGAGCAGGGTGCCACCAAAGTGCGTGGGTTTGTGAAGGCGGGTCGCCCGTCAAAGGTGATCACCCGATTCGCCCAGGATAAGGAAGCCGACCTGATTGTCGTGGGCGCCCAGGGCACCAACAGTGACAAGGATGGCATGTTCCTGGGCAGTGTGTCGCACCGTGTTGCATCCCATGCCAAGTGCCCGGTGCTGATCGTCTGAGAGATCAAACAGAGGCATCAGGAAGGCGCACCTGCCTTTTTTACTGGCCGGCCCTGATGATAAATACTCACTGGAAAAGCCGGAGGCCAGTATCAGGGCATCCGGCCGGTGCGCTCAAGCCGCCTTGTGACCATGCGATGATAGAGCCGGCGCAGCAGCGGTCGAACCAACGGCAGACTGATCAGCCAGGCCAGGGGTTTGAGCACTGGCGCCCGGGACATTAACAGAACATAGGCGTCCAGCTCACTGTGGATACCACCGTGCTGGTCCTCCACATGCAGTTCCTGAAGCGCCGTTTTCGGGTCGATCCCTTTGGCCTTCAACTCCTCATCCCGCCCGGTAATGTCGACCCATTCCACCTGATCCGCGGCACGGCCCGCCAGGCGTTCATACTGGCGCCGGTCTCGGCGGCAACTGGGACAGGCGCCATCATAGAAAACCCGGATGATGTTGCCTGGCTCTGTCACGGGGGGGCTCACAACCCATTCCGGCTCCTCGAACTCACCGATGGGCCTGATCTCCACAAAGGGCGCCGCGCTGCGGATGATGGCGGCCACTTCCGAATTATGCTGCCCTTCCATGGCGTCTCGCTGTTTTTTGCTTTCCCAGGAGGCAATCGCAATCAGGGTGTCGGGGTCGCCGATCTTGCGGTGCAGCTCGGTACCCCGGGCACCCGGTGCCTGCTGGATGATTTTACTGGCCCGGACCCAGGCGTCCGCGTACTCCTCGGCGGTGTGACCTTCCCGGATATGCACTTCGAAAATAAATTTCATAAGACCTCCCGGCTTCATGGGTTTTGCTGATTCAGCAGATTGTCCACCGAGAACAAGAGCCGGGAGGCTGCAACACAAAGCGGATGAACTCGTGTGCGGCCTCCGGGTTTTTGGAATTCTTCGGAATCACGAAACTGTCCAGCCAGGCGATGATGCCCTCTGGCAAATCTCATTCTTCGGGCGCTTCCCCATTGTCCGGCCATGGGCCACATTGTCGAACACCGACAATGTGGGGAAACAGGGCATAATGCAGGGCTCGCTATTCAGCTACGCTGTTAAGATAAGCCTTATCGGAGATGTTAGTCCACTGACGAACCTGCCGGAGGTAATCGCGCTGGGAGTCAATGATCTCCTTCGCCAGCTCATCCTTTTCAGCCGCTTCAGTCAGCAGCTTGTTGGTGGTATTACGCAATGCCTCGATGACTTCCGGTGGGAACACCTTGTGGGTGACATCGGGGTAGTCTTCCTTCATGCGATCCCAGGCGACACCGCTTTCATGGGTGCTCTGGATATACATGTCGTAAGCCGCAGTGCGCATGGCGACTCTCAGGATCTCCTGAAGATCTTTCGGGAGTTTGTTCCAGGTTTTCTGATTAATCAGGAACTGGACTTCCGCACCCGGCTCCTGCCAGCCGGAGTAGTAGTACTTGGCGATCTGGTGGAAGCCCATCTGGAAATCCAGGGCCGGGCCAACCCACTCCACCGCATCAATGGTGCCGCGCTCCAGCGAGCTGTAAAGTTCACCCGGCGGAATGTTGGTTACCGCCACACCCAGCTCTGCCATCACCTCGCCGGCAAACCCCGGCGTGCGCATCTTCAGGCCTTTCAGGTCTTCCAGGGAGTTGATCTCCTTGCGGAACCAGCCACCCATCTGGTTACCGGTGTTGCCGCCTGGGAACGACAACAGGCCGTAGGGCTCATAGACTTTCTGCATGAGTTCCATGCCGCCACCATAATAGAACCAGGCGTACATTTCAGGGGCAATCAGCCCGAACGGAATGGTGGTGAAATACATGGCATTGGGGATAGTGCCCTTGTAGTAATAGGACGCGGTATGCCCCATGTCGTACTGGCCGTTGCGCACCAGGTCAAAAATTCCAAACGGGGCCTTGTGCTTGTTGGACGGATCGATGCGGATTTCCAGCCGGCCAGCCGACATGGCTTCCGCCATATCCGCCATGTTCTGAACGGTTTCCCCCAGAATCGGAGAGTTGGGACCCCAGGTTTGCGCAAGGCGCAACGTGAAGGTTTCCTCGGCAACCGAGGACACGCTGAAGACAGTGGCTGCGGCAGCGACGACCGCAAGCAGTGTTTTCCGGATTGTCATTGTGTTGGCTTCCGTTATTGTTGGCATGGAAACAGGTATTTCTGTTACGCCTCCATCATAGCTTGCTCACGGTGTTCCGCCAATCCGCGAAGCCGTCAGTCAGCGAAATACGGTGAGCAGATATCAGACCTTGAACTGGCCCACCAGCTCACGAAGGCTCTCGCCCAGGCGCGCCAGTTCGTGGCTGGCTTCGTTGGTCTGGGTCACACCGGTATCGCTACGCTGCGCAGCATCCACAATCCGGACCACGTTCTGATTGATCTCTTCGGCAACCTGGCTCTGCTGCTCAGCCGCCGTGGCAATCTGGGTGACCTGATCATGAATCTGGCCGACAGAGGTCTTGATCGTGTTCAGGGCGTCGGTTGCGTGATTGATCCGTTCGACCGTTTCGGTCGAGCGCTTCCGTGATGTGTTCATGCGCTCAACGGAGGCCTTGGATTCCGTAACGAAACCGTCAATCATCTCGCGAATCTGGTCGGCGGATTCGGCACTACGCCTGGCAAGCTGGCGTACTTCGTCGGCCACCACCGAAAAACCACGGCCATGCTCACCGGCTCGGGCTGCCTCGATAGCGGCGTTCAGGGCCAGCAGATTGGTCTGCTCGGTCACCGCGTGAATAACATCCAGAACCTGCTGAATATCATCAGATTTTTCAGCCAGCGCATCAATAATCTTCGCAGTATCCTGAATCTCTTCCGACAGCTGGTTTACCGCACCCTGGGCGCTACTGATGGTTTCACCACCCTCCCGGGCCATACGGTCCGCGTCTGATGCAGCACTCTCGACCTCGTTGGCATTGCCGGAAATCTGCTGAATCGTCGCCGCCATTTCATTAATGGCGGAAGCGATCTGATCTGTCTCCGAGCCCTGCTCCTGCACCGATGCCCGGGTTTCATTCGCAACACGGCTCAGCTCTTCCGCGGCCGAGGCCACCTGATCGGTGGTAGCGCCCACTTCCCGCATGGTGTTCTGGATCTTGACCACAAAGGCATTGAACCGTCGGCCCAGCTCGGCCAGCTCATCTTTGCCCTCATCCGGCAGACGCTGGCGAAGATCACCTTCACCATCGGCAATTTCCCGCATTATGTTACTGACACGCTTCAGCGGCGTGGTTACGCTCCGGCCAACGAAGATCCCGATCACCAGCGCGATCACCACAACCATTGCCGTGACCAGCAGGATGAAGCCGAGGGTTGCCGACATACCCCTATCCATCTCCTGCCGCGCGGCTGCCAGTTCCCGTTCGATATCGGTGATGTACACGCCAGCACCGATCATCCAGTCCCAGTCCGGGATGACGGTGGAATAGGACAGCTTGGGCTCTTCGTTGCCGGAGGCCGGGTTTATCCATTCATAACCGTAAAAGCCATTGCTCTCGGCGGCATCAAAAAGATCACCCACCAGCCGTTTCAGGGTGGGGTTACTGGTCGGCCCCTCCTTGGACGGGTCCGGGGCATAGGCCAGGTTATACACATTGCGGGTGTAGGCGAACACATAGTTGGTTTCATCGAAACGGATTGAGCGCAGGCGAGCTGCCGCTGCCTCTTTCGCTTGATCTTCGCTCAGGGACGGATCGTTCTTGGCCTCCAGAACCACCGCTTTGGCGGCATCGATCAGGCTCCGAAGGCCGGCCTTCCGGGCTTGCAGAAGGCTGGCCTCAAGGCGTTTGAGTTCCTCTTCCGCGTTTTCCTGAATCTGGCTTGCGGTAATCCAGGCCAGGGTGCCGGCCGTAATCAGAACCGGCACCAGTACGGCTGCCAGCAAACGTGTTCGTATTGTCAGGTGACTCAGAAATGTCATCGTGCCCGCTCCCAGGGATTTGTTCTTGTGGCGAATTATCCACAGACCCTCCAGCCAGATCTGTTCCAGTTTGTTAAGACAGCCTTCAGGAACTCATGGCGCAGCCCCCGTTTCCATGGCTAAACTGTTATTCGCAATTTACTTTCAGATGACTAAGGTATCGGCAGTAACCTGAACATCTTGAGGAATTCCTGGACTAAAGAACCACCTCGAAGGCCGGCCAATGAAGCACCTGTTCCTTGTACGCCATGCCAAATCAAGCTGGGCCGGTGAAGGGCTGGGCGACCGGGATCGCCCGCTCAATGCCCGGGGGAAAAGCCAGCTCGCACCGCTGGCAAAGGCGCTGCAATCCGCCGGTGCCTTCGACGGCGGCATAGTCAGCAGCGACGCCGCGCGGGCCCTGGCCACCCTGGACGGCGTCTTGCCTGACAATGTCCCGCCAGGACGACGCCACAGCCTCAGTGAACTCTACACCTGCGACTACCGGCGCCTGCTCTGCTGGCTTCAGCAACGGGATGACCAATCCCGGGTTGTGCTCGTGGGCCATAACCCCGCCTTACTCGAACTGGCCCAGTGGCTGTTGAAACGACCGCCGGAACAGCTACCCACCGCCAGCTTTATTCACATCCGGCTGCCGATCAAACACTGGCACCAGCTTGACCGGGGCAAAGGCAAACTCGTGGCCCTGCTGACGCCGCCGGACTTCAGCTACGCCCACTTCTCGCGAAAGCAGAAAAAGAAAGCCAATACCGATGGTGACGACCCGGCCAGAGACATCCCCGCCGCACTCCACCATCAGTTAACACGCCTGCGGCAGCTGGAACAGGGTGTCATTCTGGGCCTGGACGACGAGTTCCTGCACCAGTACCGCATCGCCATTCGCCGCAGCCGGGCCATCGCCGAATCGGTTCAGGAAGTAACCGGCGACAAGGCGCTGGTGAAGGCGGTGAAAACCCTGAAGCGCCACGCCAGCGCCACCGGGCCGTTAAGAGATCTTCATGTATTCCTGCAGGACTTGCCGGGACTTTGCGGCGACAACCGTGAAATTCAGTTGGCCTTACGGGCCTGGTTCGAGAGCGAAGCCGCCAGCAAACACAACAGACTGGTGAAGCGCCTGGGCAGCAAACGCTACCACGACAGCATGGACCACTGGCAAAACCTGATCGATTCCCGGAAGTTCCACAAACTGGCCGGAACACTCAGCCCCAAAGACATCCGAAAGGCCGTGGAGCGTCGCACCAAGGATTTCAACAGGCATACCGCTGAGCTGATGCACACCTCGCCGGATGAGGATATCCACCGTTCGCGCAAGCAGCTTAAACGCATCCGATACCTGATGGAGCTGGATGCAAAAACCTGGAAAGGCGATCTGAAAACCCTGAAAGCCTGGCAGCAGCTCTATGGCCGCTTCCAGGACCTGCATGTGCAGATTGAATTGCTGGGGCAGTTTCAGCAAGCGGCGCCGGAGGTTGTCCCGGCAGTGATCACCGGCATCCTACAAACCCTGGAAGATCGCAAAGCAGGCGCCCGAAAACAGATTCTGGCCCTTGGAGGGCTCAATGCGGCCCCGTTATGACAGCACCAGGTTTTCCAGCCGCGAAGCTCTGCTCACCCGCCTGCGCTATAGGCAATAACAAGGCAGCCTAGCCGGCAAACCCTATCTGCTGCAGATTTGGCGGCCGGTAATCCGTGTCCAACCGCCAGCGCTCGGCCACGGACGGGTGAATGGTAGTCTCGACATTGTCCGGTTTCAGGTTGCGAACCAGAGGCGTTGAAAACCGGAAAATATGGCGCCGCGAGTTGTGCAGTCTGGCCCTGGCGCTGGGATTGATACCGGCGGGCAGGTGGTCCTCGATATCCAGGCCGGCGCTCCTGGCCTGCCCAACCATCCATTCCAGGGCGCTGTCGGACGCCAGCAGCCCCTGATCGTCTGCCGGGTAACCACCGCCGATATCACTGTGGGAACCGGCAAACCACACCTGTTGCAGATCCAGCTTGTCCCGGGGCTCCCAGAGCGTGGGTTCGAAATCCTCCCGGCGCTCATCAATGGCCAGGGCATGGCGGGCAATACGCACATTACTTCCCAGCTTGGTGTCGTAAAACTCGTCCTTGCGGTCAAACAGCCCCATCAGTGAGAAGGGCACACCCAGGGCGCCCACCGTATCCCAGGCGCCCACAAAGCGGATCTCCCGGGACTCATGGCTGTGGGCATTCCGGAACGCCACGGATTTGGCGCCGGACGGCTTCCAGGCATCTCCGGTTTTCTTGTAATGATCAAACGCCTGCTGGATCAGCCGGGCATCGGGCCGCTTGAGAATGCCGCAGTTGTTGATCAGGCCGCAGAGGGAGCGCACGGTGTAGGCTCCGCGGCTGAAGCCGAACAGGTAGAGGTCGGTGCCGGGCGTGAAGTTCTGAACGATGTAACGGTAGGCATCCATAATATTCTTGTGAATACCCTGCCCGGTTACCCCACCCATCACCGCGTTGTAATAAGAGCCAATGCCCCAGTCATAAAACACATGCTGGGGCCGGCCATCGGCCGCCAGGGGGCGAATGGCTCTGGCCATTCTCAGCACATTGGTGGGAACATCTTTCTGAAGATCTTCTTCCGGGCGGTTCCATGTGCCATCGGCACAGACAACGAGGCGCTTAACCATGGCAGACTCCTTTGCCAGCAATATGATCAGATTCTGATCATATTATAGCTCAGGGCCGGTCATCCGGCGGCGCGCCCTCGTCACATTTCCGGCAGTCCAGTTCAAACCCCAGCATGGACGCCCGGCCCTCTGCCGTTTTCACCCACGGGCGGTTCACCCAGGGCGGTGTGTGGCGCACATGCTGATTGTGGCCACACGCCAGCCGGGCGACCCAGTGATTTGCTTCGTCTTTGTGGTAACCGGTGATGGGTTGTTTCATAAGCTCCAGTTTAGAACCGGAATTCCGGCCCTGCAGAGAAGATGTGGACATCGGATTTCAGGTTCTGGACTCCTGAGCTGTCGTCACCAATATCCTGAAGATAGTCCCACTCCAGGCGAAGACCGAAAGAGTCAGTGATATCAATGGTGGCGCCGGCCCCGGTGCGCAAAGACACACCGTTCTCTTTATCGCTGACACTGCCAAGACCGTTGATCGTGACACTGCCGTCCTGCCTCCAGAATTGCGCACCCACTTTTGCGAACAGGCGAACCGGGCCAAACTCCGGCGTAAACACCAGAAGGGAACCGTCGAACATGTGGTAACCAACATCCATGGAGCCTGTGTTGTCCTCAATGGTGGTGTCGTCGGTATAACGGTAACCACCTTCGAACGCCAGATACTTGTCAAAAAATCCGCCAGCGTAGATTCGACCTGTCAGAGCGGTGTCATCACACTCGATAACCACATCATCACAGAAGTCGCTCACCTGTGCCTGCCCGACAGAGATCCCTGCGTAGCCTCCCTGCGCAGCTGCCGTGCCGGCCAGTGCCAGCAATGAGCCGCCTGCAAACACCAAAGACGCTACCTTTCCTGCCTTCAACATCCTGAATTTCCTTGTGTTGGTGAATATCTTGAAGTTGCAGGCGGGATAGTACAGAGAAGCCACACACCTGAGTTCAATCATCGGGCAGCTTTAACAAGATTTGACGTTCAGGGCAGGAAAATTATTCAAACGGAACTCCGTGTTCTTCATTGATAGTTGTGTGAGCGTCGGTTTTTTCCGTCAACTGCGCGCATCCCGGATGACGGACAAGCGCGAAATACCTTAACCTCGGCAGAATACCGCCGACACATCAGGAGCCCTCCCATGAAAACAGCCCACGACCTCATAGAAGCCCCAAAGAAAGAAATTCAGGAAGTTCCGCTTGAGCAGGCAGACGATGCCATCACGAAGGCGGACCTGCTGTTGAATGTGCGTGATGTCGATGAGTACCGGGCCGGCCATACCTAGACCCTCACCCTCATCTATCTGGTGATGACTTTTGACGGATGTCTCGCTGTTACAGATCCTTCTGGCCAACCTGGCCGTTCTCGCCGGCGCCTGCCTGCAGGGCGTGGCCGGCTATGGCATTGGCACCCTGGCGGCGCCGCTGCTGTTCCTGATCAGCCCGCTGTTCGTGCCCGGCCCGCTGATACTGAATGCCTCCCTGCTGACCATCTTCATGCTGGTCCGTAACCGTGGTGCCCTGCGGGTTCGGGAGCTGCGCTTCGCCATCGGGGGTGGGGTTGCCGGCGCGGTTCTGGCAGCACTGACGTTGCTGGTGATTTCCACCAAGGGGTTTGAGCTGATCTTCGGCATCCTGATTCTCGCAGGCGTGTCACTCAGCCTTGGCGGGCTCAGACCGGCCCTGAACGCACGCAATAGTGTGATGGCCGGTGCCGTCTCAACCTATATGGGCACGATCACGGCCGTCGGTGGCCCGCCCATTGCACTTATCTATCAGAACGAAAAAGGCCCGCTGGTGCGGGCAAACATGTCTGCGTTCTTTCTCGTTGCAAGCGTATTCAGCCTGGCCGCACTGCTCACCTCCGGCTACCTGGGCACTCGTGAGCTGGCTCTGTTTGCGGTGACCTTCCCGGGGGTTGTGGTGGGCTTCTGGCTCTCCGGCAAGCTGGTGAACCACATGCCCTTCGAGGGGCTTCGCCCGGTGATCCTCGCGATTGCAGCCATCGCGGGAACCGCAGCCCTTATCCGCGGCCTGCTTTCCCTGTAGGGATCTACCCTGCCCAGAGCCGAACCCGGAATCGGCTCTTTCGCCACAGCAACGCCAGCCAGAGAGCGTGGGCGTTGATCAGCAGTGCGAGAATCCATTCCAAGGCATCATCCTTGCGGCTGTAGAACTCCGGCGCGACGCCGTTGAGGACCACCGAGAGAATGCCGACACCGAGAATCAACTGGCACAGGTTCAGCAGTCTCATGCCGGTGTGTTTCCAGAGCGGATGGCCTCGCAGCCCGGCACTGACGAGCAGCTCGCAGATAAACGTGAGCGAAAAGTACAAAACCACACCAACCCGGCGGATCAGGTTGAAACCATCCCCGGCATGGCCCAGCGCCAGCGTATAAGCGCCCAGGGATAGGCTGGCCACCAGCCCCAGCCAGGGAACCCAGGCAACGCCGGCCGAATGAACGCCCAGCTGGCGCAGCCAGCGGCTATTCAGCCACCAGAACAGAATCCCCAGCAAAGCCGCGGGCAACATGGTGCCCTTGAAGATGAAATAAGAGGTGCCATGGCGGCCGGTTCGGCTGATGCTGGTGCAGCTGTCCCAGTAGGGCATGCACAGCTCGACGTACCCTTCCAGCACCGAGACCACAAAGGTGGTGTGGATAGTAAGCAACGGCACAAGCCCGGCGGCAAGTGCCAGCCACCAGAGATGGACTGAACGATGGTCTGCCATGGAAGGAGGCCCCGGCGCATCTCCACCAAACGGAGATCAACCCAACAAAATCGGTCAACAACATACTGAATGAACATTATTCGACCAGATTTTGCAATCGGCATATTTGGCAAGCACCGACACCCACATCCGGCCTACCGATTACGGGCGCCTGGTTACCGCCATCGTCAGCCGGGAGATACAGGTGGTTTTCCCTCCTTCGTTCTCAAGCCGGATTTCCCACACCTGGGTCGTACCGCCGATATGAATGGGCTTTGCCGTGCCGTACACCCAGCCTTTGGTAACCGGGCGGATGTGGTTCGCGTTGATACCCAGCCCCACAGCGACCGTCTCCGGGTCTTTCAGGCAACAGTTGGCGGCCATGCTGCCGAGGGTTTCTGCCAGCAATACCGAGGAGCCACCGTGGAGAATGCCAAACGGTTGAACGGTACGTTCATCAACGGGCATGCGGCCTTTTATGTAATCATCGCCGATTTCAAGGTACTCAATACCCATGTAGCTGACAGCCGTGCTTTCGCTGGCTTCGGCGAGGTGTTCGAGGTTCGGGGTCTGGGTCCAGATTGCCATACAGATGCAGCTCTCATTTATCAGGAACAGGGTTAGAAACAGGGCATTCAGTTTATACAGATAGGATGCGAACTACCAAACCTTCCATGGACCAACCACACTAACCTCAGAGTCCGGCGAAATGGTCCCTTAAGGCACTGCGCCCGCCACCCCGGACAGCGCGGTCACCCGACTTCAGTCAAGACGGCCCAAGATCCGTGGGCCCCGACTTTGCGTATCCCTGGTTGAAATCAGACTCAGGCGGCACAAAGTCTTGAAGCGGATCGGCTGATAAGTGACATTCATTCGTCAACACAAAGGACAGACACCATGAAAATTCTGATGGTTCTCACCTCCCATGACCAGATGGGCGATACCGGCCACAAGACCGGCTTCTGGCTCGAGGAGTTCACCGCGCCCTACTATGTTTTCCGGGATGCCGGCGCGGATATCACCATTGCCTCGCCGAAAGGCGGCCAGCCACCGGTGGATCCCAACAGCGAGGTGGAAGAAGCACTGACCGAAACCACCCGGCGCTTCCAGGAAGATCCCCACGCCAAGGAGTCCCTGGCCAGTACCAGGAAGCTGAGCGATGTGGACATGAACGACTATGACGCCATCTTCTACCCCGGCGGCCACGGCCCGCTCTGGGACCTGGTCAACGATGACAAATCCATAGCCCTGATCAAGACTGCGTACCAGCAGGACAAGGTCATCGGTGCCGTATGCCACGCGCCAGCCGTGTTCAAGAACGTGGAAATCAAGCCCGGCCAGAACATTGTTGGCGGCCGCGAAGTGACCGGCTTCAGCAACAGTGAGGAAGAGGCCGTGGGCCTGAGCGGCATAGTCCCCTTCCTGCTCGAAGACATGCTGAAGGAAAACACCGCCACCTACACCCGGGGCGACGACTGGGCACCGCACATAGTCGTGGATGGAAAGCTCATTACCGGGCAGAACCCGGCATCTTCCGAAGGGGCGGCGAAGGCCGTCGTGCAGGCCCTGCAGGATAGCTGACCGGTTGAAGTTGGGGTCAGATGAAAATGGGGTCAGATGAACTTTTCATCTGACCCCATTTTCAGCCCTCACCACTGGATTTTCTGAACCAGTGCTGGTACTTTTCCCGCAGTTGTTAATCGGTAGCTCAACCAGGGATGTGGTTGGCACAAGGTTGCCGGAAACAGGACATCACCATACCTTCAGGGATTGAAGATATGCCCCAGGCAAGTGGATTGCAGTTTACCGCCCGTGTTGGCGAACTCCCTTCGGATCTTTTCTCAGTGGTTGGCTTTACCCTGACCGAGCGCCTTTCCGAGGTGTTTCACGGTTGTCTTGAGCTGGCTAGTGCCGACCCGTTGATTCAGGCTGCGGACATTCTGGAACAACCGGTCGATCTCGCCGTCTGGCAGGACGGCGTGCCGCTTCGACGGTTTACCGGCGTGGTCAGCGAATTCGCCCGGGGCGGTTCCGGCCACCGGCGCACCCGCTACGAACTGGTCATCCAGCCGCCGCTCTGGCGTCTGGGCCTGATGCACAACAGCCGGATTTTCCAGACCCAGAGCACCGATACCATCGTGCGGACCCTGCTGGAGGAACGGGGCATTATCGATCCGGTGTTCGATCTCAAACGCCCACCGCAAGAGCGGGAATACTGTGTGCAGCACCGGGAAAGTGACCTGGCCTTCCTCGAACGTCTAGCCACCGAGGAAGGCTGGCACTACCGCTACGAACACGGCAGCGTGGACGGGGAGATTCAACCGGCCCTGGTCATCGCCGATCACCACGGCGATGCGCCGAAACTCGCCCCGGCAGAGTACAACGCCAACGCGGGCGGCAGCACCCGGCGCCCGGTGGTGTATCGCTTCCGATACGAGGAGCGGGTGCGGGTGGCCTCCGTGGCCATGAAGGACTACACCTTCAGGAATCCGGCCT
>NZ_JASSVN010000028.1:0-26324 GCF_030540945.1 Marinobacter sp. SS8-8
CTGGTTTTTTCTTTTGTTTCAATTGCTTGTGACAAAGAATACCATTTTCCGCTGGAGGTTTCCTGCCTGATTACCTCATTTTTTTATTTAATATCAGTGTTTTACGTTTATGGACGGAAACCAGCTAACCTCCCAAAAGAAGATCCCGCATTTCAAGCCAAATGGTCACCGGATTTTCTTTCGCCGCGCAGACATCTTGAAGTGGCTCCAGTCCAACCGGATCGCGACGGCGGACGAGATCGAGCAGTCGGCTGCTCAGCACCTGGTGAGCCACCGAAGACCAGGACGGCGGAGTGTTTGACGTGGGGCAGGAGGAAAGAGGGGCTGTGAAAGCCCCTCTCATCACTTAGGCTGCACATTCCCCAACTCCGTCCAGTGTCTCCCTAAATATGTCAGGAAAACTCCTCATGGCCTCTGTGCGGCGAGTTTCGAGTATGTCCGCATAGATTTCGGTGGTTCGCAGCTCACTATGGCCCAGAAGCCGGGACAGCGAGTAGATATCTACACCCCTAGCCAGTTGATTCACTGCAAATGTATGCCGTCCGGCATGGAAAGTCACACTCTTGGTGATACCCGCCCGCATGACCCATTGTGCCAACGCAACGTTGGTATAAGAGTCATACTTGAGACCCTTGAATACGCGATCACCTGGCTTTCCGCGATTCTCCAGATTCAACAGTCTCACCGCTGAATCTGGAAGATCAAGGTATTGCAATGAGTTTCCGGCATTCACCAGCTTCTTCTGCCGGAAAATAATGCGGTAATGCCCATCGGCGAATTCTTCAATCTCACCCCAGACCAGCTTGTGGATGTCTGACCAGCGCAGGCCGGTGGTGCAGGAAAACAGGAACGCGCGCCGCAGCACGTCATATCGGCATTCGGCTTTGGTTAGTGCCCGGACCTCTTCCAGGGTCAAATACGTTCGTTTAGTGTTCTCCGGCTTGATGGACTTAACCTGTTGAACCGGGTTGTCGCGGACAATGCCGTCCCGATAGGCCTGGTTGAGCGCAGCGCGAACCTTGTTGAAGTAACTGCTGGTCGTGTTCTTGGCCAGTTTGGTACCGGATTTGGTGGTGGCTTCATGCTGAAGGTAGTGCAGGAACCCCTCCAGAAATCGCTTATCGACTTGTTCAAAGGTCAGTTCAGACAAGCCATGGTAGCGGTGCAGGTGATGACGGGTGGAGATCCAGATCGAATGGTTGGATTTGCTCCCGGAAGCCTTCTCGTCGGTCAACTGGTCGAAGTAATCGAAGAAGCTGGCAGACAGCTTGGTCCGATCATCCAATCCATGTCGTGACGACTCGATTTCCAACAGCCGCTTTGCCCGGATGGCCTCAGCCTTCTGATTCACGGTCTTGTTGTGCTCACGCTCCGCCGGAAGGCGGGGTTTGTCGTAGAGGAAAAGGTTCAGGGGCTCATATGAGCGCTTCTGCGCCCGAGAACCGTTCTGACCCGTCTTGGAACCGTGATAGTAGACCAGTCGCAAGGCACGGTGGCCGTTCTTGTCTGGTTCGCGTTTCTGGATAGTGATTTTCATGTTTTGCTCCTTTTGTGCTCCGAGTGCTCCGAAAACTTATACTCGGAGCACACACGGAGCAAGAGGGGGCAAAACGGATCAAACTGCCTGCAAAGAAATAGAATAAAATTCTTTATAAAACAATAGCTTATTTGTATTTAATTGGATGCTTTTCGATCTTTTTGGCCGTTTTACTTCCCGATACAGAAACTGCTGAAAATCTTGCCCAACAATTCATCGGGTGTCAGGTGGCCGGTAATCTCGCCCAGGGCATCCTGGGCAGCGCGCAAGTCTTCGGCCAGCAATTCACCGGCACCGAAGCCCTCGAGTTGGCCCTGGCCCCGGACCAGCAATTCCAGAGCTCTCTCAAGGGCATCCAGATGCCGGCGACGGGCTAGGAATCCGCCTTCGGTGGTACTGGCAAACCCCATGCATTGCTTGAGATGGCCCCGGAGAATCTCAAGCCCTCCGGCGGATTTCGCTGCCAGACGGATGACCGGAGCACTCTGGTGAAGCTCCGCGCTGATACCAATCCCTTCGCCGGAAAGGTCCACCTTGTTACGGATGACCGTGACCGGAGCGTTCGCTGGCAACCGGTCGATAAAATCCGGCCAGATTTCATGGGGCTCGGTTTTATCGGTGGTGGTTGCATCCACCATCAGCAGGATGCGATCAGCCTGACGGATCTCATCCCACGCCCGGGCAATCCCGATCTGTTCCACTTCATCCGGGCTGTCCCTCAGGCCAGCGGTATCAATGATGTGCAGCGGCATGCCATCGATGTGGATATGTTCCCTGAGGACATCCCGGGTGGTGCCTTCAATGGCCGTAACAATCGCCGCTTCGCGACCGGCTAGGGCGTTGAGCAGACTGGATTTGCCCGCGTTTGGCCGGCCGGCAATCACCACTTTCATACCATCCCGTAATAGGGTGCCCTGCTGGGCGTCGGCAAGAATCCGCTCAAGCCGGTCACGCAGGGCCTGAAGGTCATGGGCCACCTTGCCATCGGCGAGGAAATCAATTTCCTCTTCCGGAAAATCGATGGCCGCCTCAACGTAAATCCGCAGGTGGGTGACCGCGTCCATCAGGTCTTCAATCTGCCGGGAAAATACCCCCTGCATGGAACGCACGGCACAGCGGGCGGCCTGTTCCGAACTGCTCTCGATTAGATCAGCGACAGCCTCGGCCTGGGCCAGATCCAGCTTGTCGTTCAGGAACGCCCGCTCGGAGAATTCACCGGGCCTCGCCAGTCTTGCGCCCAGGCTACAGACTTCACGGAGCAGGAGATCCAGAATCACCGTGCCGCCATGGCCCTGCAACTCGAACACGTCCTCCCCGGTAAAGGAGTGGGGATTGGGGAAAAACAGTCCTATTCCCTCATCGATCAGTGCCCCGTCGCTGTCCAGGAAGGGGCCGTAATGGGCATAGCGTGGTTTGGGGCGGAAACCCAATATCTGTCCGGCAATCTCCGAAGCCTTCGGGCCGGATACCCGGACAATGCCAACACCGGCCTGGCCGGGTGCTGTGGCAATGGCGGCGATGGTGTCAGAACTCTGGCTCATGTGGGTTGTTCCTCGGGGCCGAAACAACAGAGGCCCCTTCGCGGAGCCTCTGTTTGGATCAGATTGAGTGCACGGGTCAGTGCTTTTTGGCTGCCGTCTCTGCTTCAATCTTGCGGGTAATATACCACTGCTGACTGATCGACAGAATGTTGTTTGTCAGCCAGTACAGTACCAGACCTGCCGGGAACCACAGGAAGAACACGGTAAAGACCAGCGGCATCAGCTTCATGATCTTGGCCTGCATCGGATCCGGTGGCGTCGGGTTCAGGTGCATCTGCAGGAACATGCTTGCGCCCATCAGGATTGGCAGAATGAAGTACGGATCCATTTGGGAAAGGTCATTGATCCATAGCACGAACGGGGCATGTCGCAGTTGTACACTCTCAAACAGAACCCAGTACAGGGATATGAACACCGGCATCTGCACCAGGATTGGCAGGCAGCCACCCAGCGGGTTGATCTTTTCCCGCTTGTACAGTGCCATCATTTCCTGGGACATGCGCTGGCGATCATCGCCATAGAGTTCCTTGAGCCGGGTCAGTTGCGGCGCCACTGCACGCATTTTGGCCATGGATTTGTAGCTGGTGGCGGACAGGTGGAAGAACACAGCTTTCACCAGAACGGTCAGCAGGATAATGGAGACACCCCAGTTTCCGACAATGCTGTAAAACCACTCCAGGATGACGAACAGTGGCAGGGAAATAAAGAACAGCCAGCCGAAGTCGACAGTGCGATCCAGATTGGGCGCTATGTTTTCCAGACGATCAATAACTTTAGGCCCAACGTAGGCACGGGCACCGATTTCAGCGGTTTGGCCAGGCTCAACGGTTGTCGCCGGGTAGACAAAGCCCATTACGTAATAGGGCCCGCGACGGGTCGTCTGGAACTGGGCAACCTGATCACGCTCGGGAACCCACGCGGAAATGAAGTAGTGCTGGAGGAAGGCGAGCCAGCCGTTGGTGACGGACTGGTTGAGCTGGTTTTCCTGAAGATCGTCGAATTTGAATTTCTGGTACGGATCCTCCGGAGAACTGACAACCAGACCGAGGAAGGCCTTGATGCCCATGCTGGCCTGGGAGGTGGGGTCGGGAGACTGGTCACGTACAATTTTTCCGGTAAAATTGGCCTGCCAGTTCTCACTGGACTGGTTTTCAACCAGGTATTTCACAGCAATTTCGTAACTGTTGCGCTCGAACTGATACCGCTTGATGATCCGGACGCCCTTGTCGGTTGTGAAGGTGAGGTCAACGGTAAGCTGATTGTCACCTTCGACCAGTTCATAGCTCGAGGCTTCGGTCTGATACACCGGGGGCGTGCCGTTTTTACGGCTGTCCGGGCCGTCACGGCCGATAAGCCCACTTTCGAGAACATACAGCCGGTTTTCAGTGTTATTGAGCAGTGTCAGAGGTTCTTTGCTGTGGAGTGACCTGTCGTAATCCAGAAGCTGGGCGCGAACCAGATTACCACTGACCCGGTCGATGGTCAGCTCGTAAACATCAGTTCGTACCTTAACGAACTGATTGGTGACGGTGGTGCCGGCCTCAACCTGGCCGACAACGGACTCTCCGGTTTCCGGTGTGGTGAATTCTTCAGAGCCGGGGTTGGGTGCGGATAAGCCAGTATTGTCCTCCGGCAGCACCATATCATCTGCATTGCCTGAGCGATTCGTTGTTTGTGACGGAGCGGATTGAGAAACCTGAGTGGTCTCCGGGCGCTGGTAATAATCCTCATTCCAGGCAAGCACCATCAGATAACTGACAATAGCCAGGCCGGCAAATAATACGATGCGTTGAATATCCATAGAGTTACTGTCTGGTCTGGGTTGTTGTGTGGGAATGATCAGGGTGTACGCAAGCCGTTCCGGATTCCAGGCCCACGGACTTTTCCGTGCCCGGCACCGGATCATACCCGCCTTCCGCCCAGGGGTGACACCTTAACAGACGCCGGATTGCGAGAAATAACCCTTTCAGGGCGCCATGATGAACAATGGCTTCAACGGCATATTGTGAGCAGGTGGGGTAATGGCGGCAATGGCTGGCCATCATGGGACTGATGGCATACTGGTAGAAGCGGATGGGCAGGAGCAAAAGTTTGCGCATTAACCCGTTCCTCGACCGGGAGTCTCCGATGGTGCTGCCCGGGATGGCTGAGATTGAGTGTATTTTTTCCTGAGCCGTCGCCAGAGATCGTCCATGGATGCGCGAACAGTTGGGTTGTCCAGGGAAATAAGGCCCTGTCTTCCCAGTACCACAACATCAAGCCCCGGGAGCTCCGTCTGATGTCGGAAGCTTTCCCTGACCTGGCGTTTTATCCGGTTTCTCTGAACCGAGAGCTTCAGATTTTTCTTGGAAAAAATCAAACCAACCCTGGCGTGACCGAGAGTATTCGGTGTCGCCAGGATCAGAAAATTCCTGTGTGGAACTTTCAGCTGCACGTCGTTGAAGACTTTACCGTAATCAGCAGGTCGCAGGAGACGATTTGATTTCGGGAAACCGAAAGCCTTCATTCGGCGGACAGAGCTTACGCGGACAGACGTGCGCGGCCTTTGGCACGACGACGGGAAATAACCTTGCGGCCATTGGCAGTTGCCATACGGGCACGGAAACCGTGAACGCGCTTACGCTTCAGGACGCTTGGTTGAAACGTTCTTTTCATGGTGATGATCTCACAATTCGTAAGGTGGAAATTCAGTAACTGGCCGGAAATTGTACAGCCGAAACAGGAGCGGCATTTTATGCAAATGGCGGCGGGAATTCAATGTTTATTGCTGCGGGGTTATGCCGATGGCGAAAACCGGAAAAGGTTCGACCAGGTAATTAAAGTCAGTAAGTGTTTTTAGAATTTCTTTAAGGATTAATTTATTACTGTTATTAGAGGCGACGTTTTCTGTGGATAAGTAAAAATAAGTAATAAAAAACAATTATTTGTATAGTTTATAAGGGTATTGACAAGGCGCCCTGAGGGCTGTGGACGACGCCGAGGCGGATTGTGGGTAACACGGTGTGGTCGAATCTGATCGAGTTATCCCCGGTTGTGCCCCATGGTTCCTAACAGGGTTCATCCACGGTTGTACACACAGGGCTGTGCACAACCTGGGAAGCGGAAATGTTCTGTACACAAGGTTGTAGGTAAGTCTGTATAAAATTGAAATATAAGGGAATAAATTTCCACAGGCTGTTAACGAACTGGCTTTAGCACTTTTACTTCGGGCCCCGGCGGGTTAGAATCCGGGGTCATCTCTCTGGACAGGATGTCCCTTATCCGTTCAGCGATATTTCAGGGTTATCGGGAGCAGGCTGTCGTGCCAAATAGTATGTGGCATCAATGTCTTGAAGTACTTCGGGACGAGTTTCCCGCACAACAGTTCAATACCTGGCTCAGGCCCCTGCAATCCGATCACCGGGAGGGCCAACTGATGTTGTTCGCGCCCAATCGCTTTGTTATGGATTGGGTAAACGAAAAGTACCTTCGGCGCATTGAAGAGGTTCTCAAGGATCTGAACGGTGGTCAGGCGCCCCGGGTTAACATGAAGGTGGGATCGGCGCCCCGGGAAAGTGACCCGGTCAAGCGCTCGGAAAGGCCTGCCCGGCTGAACGGCCAGGTGCTGGAGGAAGCCGGGAGTCGGGTCACGGAAGAGGAAAGAGGCGTCGCCGCGACGGTGCCCGGATCAACGTCTGTGCGACCCAAAGGTTATAGTGAGCGCCGGCCGGTTCAGATTGAAGGGGATATCAAGCACCAGAGTTTTCTCAATGAAGGCTTCACCTTTGAAACCTTTGTGGAGGGTAAGTCCAACCAGTTGGCGCGGGCGGCGTCCATGCAGGTGGCTGAAAATCCGGGTGGCGCCTACAATCCCCTGTTTCTCTACGGTGGCGTTGGTCTGGGTAAAACCCACCTGATGCATGCCATCGGGAACGAGATTGTCCGTCGCAATCCCAAGGCAAAAGTGGCATACCTCAGGTCAGAGCGTTTTGTGGCCGATATGGTCAAGGCGTTACAGCTCAATGCCATAAATGAATTCAAGCGTTATTACCGGTCGGTGGATGCCCTGCTCATTGATGATATCCAGTTTTTTGCCCGCAAGGAGCGTTCCCAGGAGGAATTCTTCCATACTTTCAACGCGTTGCTTGAGGGTGGCCAACAGGTCATTGTGACCTGTGATCGTTTTCCGAAAGAAATCGTCGACATGGAAGAACGGCTTAAGTCCCGGTTTGGCTGGGGGTTAACGGTCATGGTGGAGCCTCCGGAGCTTGAAACCCGGGTGGCCATATTGATGAAGAAGGCGGAGCAGGCCAACGTCAAGCTGAGCAGCGAAGCGGCCTTTTTTATTGCCCAGAAAATCCGATCAAATGTTCGTGAGCTAGAAGGAGCACTGCGTCTGGTGATAGCGAATGCTCACTTCACGGGTTCGGAAATCACTCCCCCATTTATCCGTGAAAGTCTGAAAGACCTGCTGGCACTTCATGAAAAGCAGGTGAGTATTGATAATATTCAGCGCACCGTCGCGGAGTATTACAAGATCAAGGTGGCAGATCTGCTGTCGAAACGGCGGACCCGTGTAGTGACCCGGCCACGACAGGTTGCCATGTCTCTGTCCAAGGAGCTGACCAATCACAGCCTCCCGGAGATTGGCGACGCTTTCGGCGGTCGCGATCACACTACTGTGCTGCATGCATGCAAGAAAATCGTGGAGTTGCAGGAGACCGATCCGGGCATCCGCGAGGATTATCAGAATTTTATGAGACTGCTGACTACCTGATGCCGGGCGTTGGCGAACAACATTCACCCTTCCAACCTAAAGAAAGCTGAGTGCCATGAAACTGATGATCAGCCGTGAATCCCTGCTTATCCCGCTGCAAAGCATTGCGGGTGTCGTGGAAAAGAAGCAGACCATGCCGGTGCTGTCCAACGTACTCCTGACGGCAGAAGACAATGCCCTGACCCTGACCGGGACCAACATGGAAGTGGAACTGGTTGCCCGGGTCACACCGGTGCATGTGGATCAACCTGGCCGGATTACTGTTCCAGCCCGTAAACTGTCCGACATCTGCAGGGCCCTGGGTGATGAGGCACCGATAGAACTGTCGCTGGAAGGTGATCGTTTGCATCTGCGCTGTGGCGCGAGTCACTTCACCCTGTCGACGTTACCGGCCGAGCACTTTCCCAATGTGGAAGACGAAGCGGAGAGTTTCCGGCTTGAATTGCCCCAAAAAGAGCTGGGCCGAATGCTGGACGCAACGGCCTTTGCCATGGCTCAGCAAGATGTTCGTTACTACCTGAACGGGTTGCTGCTGGAAGTGGACAAGGATCATGTGCGCACGATTGCCACCGATGGTCACCGTCTGGCTATGGCTCACCTGGAACTGCCGACGAACTGTCCGGAACTTCGCCAGGTTATCGTGCCCCGTAAAGGCGTGCTGGAACTGGCACGATTGCTTGAGGATGTGGAAACACCGGTCATCCTGGTGATTGGCGATAATCACCTGCGTGCGACGGTGGGCGCTTACACCTTTACCTCAAAACTGATAGAGGGGAGGTTTCCGGACTATAACCGGGTGATTCCCCGTGGCGGCGACAAAGTGATACTGGCAGACCGCGCCACGCTCAGGAATACGCTGCAACGGGCGGGGATTCTGTCTCACGAGAACATTCGGGGTGTGCGCCTGAATCTTGCCCCGAACGAACTCCAGGTATTTGCCAATAATCCGGACCAGGAACAGGCCGAAGACGCGTTGCCCGTGGATTATCAAGGCGAATCCCTGCAGATCGGTTTTAATGTAGGCTATCTGGTGGACGTAATGAACGCGCTGGACGAGGACCAGATAAAGATGACTCTGTCCAACCCCAGCAGCAGCGTCTTGATCGAAGCGCAGAACGATAGCCGTTGCCTTTACGTGGTTATGCCCATGAGGCTGTAGGAGGATGAGATTGATGAGTGCCGTAACGAATGGAATCAAGGGAGCTTTTCGGATTGGGCAGACTGTGTCGGTACTTGGGCGCACAGGGATCAACTGGATTCGTGGGGATCGTCCCCCGACACCCAGGCTGCTGAGGCAGACATTTGAATCACTGGGTGCCACCTACATAAAGCTCGGGCAATTTATCGCCAGCTCACCGACGTTCTTCCCCGAGGAGTATGTTGAGGAATTCCAGAACTGCCTGGATAAGACCCCAAACCTCCCCTTTGGCGTGATTCGGAAGATCATTGCCGAGGAACTGGGGCGTCCGCTGGACGAAGTCTATTCGGACATCGATCCTGTAGCCCTGGCGTCCGCCTCGATTGCGCAGGTACATGCGGCAAGACTGGTAACCGGTGAGGACGTGGTCATCAAGGTGCAGAAGCCGGGCGTTGAGAACATCCTGCTGACGGATCTGAACTTCCTGTACCTATCTGCGCGGATTCTGGAAACACTGGCGCCGAAATTGTCCTGGACCTCCATGTCCGGCATTGTCGAAGAAATCCAGCGGACCATGATGGAGGAATGTGACTTCATCAAGGAAGCCAACAACCTGAGGGTGTTCCGGGAATTTCTGCACGATACTCATAACGAGGATGCGGCCGTCCCCCGGGTTTTCGAACACTGCAGCACCCGTCGAATTCTGACCATGGAACGTTTTCACGGGGTGCCATTGACCGATCTGGAAAGCATAAGGGGTTACGCCCGGGATCCGGAGCGTACGTTGATCACGGCAATGAACACCTGGTTTGCGAGCCTGACCCAGTGTGAATTTTTCCACGCGGACGTTCATGCCGGAAACCTGATGGTGCTGAAAGACGGTCGGGTCGGGTTTATCGATTTCGGAATCGTCGGCCGGATAAAGCCGGATACCTGGCAGGCAGTCAATGATTTCATTTCTGCGGTGATGGTTGGAAATTTCGAGGGTATGGCGGATGCCATGATCCGTATCGGAATCACTCATCGGACTGTCCGGGTGGACGAGCTTGCCGGCGATCTTCGCCGGCTCTACCAGCAGATGGACAAGATGGTACCCGACGAGGTTCCGTATGAGGCCGATAAGGCCGAAGACGACGTAAATCACATTCTGATGGATATGGTTAAAATCGGGGAAAGCCATGGACTTCACTTTCCCAGGGAATTTGCCCTGTTACTGAAACAGTTTTTGTACTTTGATCGTTATGTGCATATCCTCGCGCCGGAAATGGATGTGTTCATGGATGAGCGGCTGAATATGCTTCATTGAGGCGGTGGTCGCCTTCAGGCATTGACTTTTGTACACTAAGGCAGCGTTTTCGGAATGGGTAACGCTGCCTTTTTCATTGTACGGGTCCAGTTTTCCGGCCCCTTCCATTCCGCTTTGAGTTCTCTTCCCATGGCGTTGGTTAAATTCCAGACTGAATACTTCCGCAACCTGTCGTCGGCACCCGTGACTTTTTCTCCTTCCTTTAATCTCCTGTACGGCGAGAACGGCAGTGGTAAAACCAGTGTTCTGGAAGCTATTGGTTATCTGGGGTTGGGGAGATCGTTCCGGGTAAATCGGCATCAGGCGGTAGTGCGTCATGGTGAACAGCGATTCACGGTGTTTGGCGGGCTCGATCACGGGCTGACGGACGATGGTAGGAAATGCGGCAAGGGTCTGGGACACCGGTTAGGCATCTCACGCGATGTGGTGCAAAAAGAAACGGCCTTGCGGGTCGACGGCGAAGGTGTTCGTAGTTTGTCCTCGCTTGCAATGCATTTACCGGTATCGGTGATTGATCCGGGTGTGTTCGATGTCGTTGCCGGGGGGCCGGGGAAACGGAGGCAGTTTCTGGATTGGGCAGTGTTCCACGTGGAACCTTCATTTGGGTCTGTGTGGCAGCAATGTCAGAGAGTGACATCACAGCGGAATCAAACGCTCAGAAATGGTAGACTGGACGAGTCCTTATTGCGGGTCTGGGACCGCCAGTACGCTGCCCTGAGTGACCAGATCAATGACGCCAGAATCAATACGTTTACGCGCTTCAAGGTTGCATTCGAAGCGTTGGTCAGGGAAGTTGAGGTCCAGTGGACCGAAGGACTAAAGCTTGAATTTTACGCCGGGTGGGATACCACTCAATCCCTGATGGACGTGCTGGTAAGCCACCGTGAGCAGGAGCGTAAAATGGGGCACACCCTTTATGGGCCCAACCGCGCAGATATCCGGTTGAAGTTTCAGGGGCGGCCCGTTGCAGAAACCTTCTCCCGGGGCCAGCAGAAAACCCTGGTTATTTTGATGAAGATTGCCCAAGGCATGGTGTTGAGTGGCATGGGCAAACAGGTCACCTTTTTGCTTGACGATATTAATGCCGAGTTGGATGAAGGGCACAGGGCGATGTTGGCCAGCAGGTTACAGGCATTGCGCTGCCAGGTGTTCATTACGTCGATCGAGCGGCCTCGGGTCGGTCAGCTATGGCTGGACGGGAAGACACCAGAATACAGAATGTTCCACGTGGAACATGGCAAATTGACGGAAGAATAAGGCCGGTGCGGAACGCTAAGATGCCCCGGCCTATCACGCTTCAGGAGTTTCCGAATGAGTGAATCGAACTATAATTCCTCCAGTATCAAAGTCTTGAAGGGACTGGATGCGGTGCGAAAACGGCCCGGCATGTACATCGGTGATACCGATGATGGCACTGGTCTGCACCACATGGTTTTTGAATTGGTGGATAACTCCATCGATGAAGCGCTTGCGGGCCACTGCTCCGAGATCGGCGTTGTCATTCACCCCGATGAATCGGTAACGGTAAAAGATAATGGTCGTGGTATTCCGGTGGACCTGCACGAAGAAGAAGGCGTCTCCGCAGCCGAAGTTATCATGACGGTTTTGCACGCCGGTGGTAAATTCGATGACAATTCCTACAAGGTTTCCGGTGGGCTGCACGGTGTAGGTGTATCGGTCGTTAATGCCTTGTCCTCTACCCTGACCCTGACAATCCGTCGCGATGGCAAGGTCTACGAGCAAACCTACACCCATGGTGTGCCCGACGCCCCTCTGAGCCCCGTTGGTGAAACCGACGCATCCGGTACCAAGGTTCACTTCATTCCGTCACCGGAGACCTTCACTCACATTGAATTCCACTATGACATTCTGGCCAAGCGCCTGCGGGAGCTTGCATTCCTGAACAGTGGCGTGCGCATTCGTCTCACAGACGAGCGTAGTGGCAGAGAAGAAGTGTTTGAATACGAAGGCGGTTTGCGGGCTTTTGTTGAGCATCTGAACACCAACAAAACGCCGATTAACCGGGTGTTTCACTTCAACCGTGAGCGTGAAGACGGCATCGCCGTGGAAGTGGCGATGCAGTGGAACGATGCCTTCCAGGAAAACCTTTACTGTTTCACCAACAACATTCCCCAGCGGGATGGTGGTACTCACCTGGCCGGTTTCCGCGCCGCCCTGACCCGGTCCCTGAACAACTATATCGAGCACGAAGGCCTTGGTAAGAAAGCCAAGGTCGCTACGTCTGGTGATGATGCCCGGGAAGGCCTGACCGCGATTGTCAGCGTCAAGGTCCCAGATCCAAAGTTTTCTTCCCAGACCAAGGACAAGCTGGTGTCGTCGGAAGTGAAAACGGCGGTTGAGCAGGAGCTGTATCAGAGCTTCGCCGATTACCTGCAGGAACAGCCCAACGAAGCCAAGCTGATCGTCAACAAGATGATTGAAGCCGCCAGGGCCCGTGAAGCGGCGCGCAAGGCTCGTGACATGACCCGTCGCAAGGGTGCTCTGGATATTGCCGGCCTGCCCGGAAAACTGGCGGATTGTCAGGAGAAGGATCCGGCACTTTCAGAATTGTACATTGTGGAGGGTGACTCGGCCGGCGGCAGCGCCAAACAGGGCCGGGACCGCAAAACCCAGGCGATCCTGCCGTTGAAGGGCAAGATCCTGAACGTGGAGAAAGCCCGGTTCGACAAGATGCTGTCCTCTGCAGAGGTCGGCACCCTGATCACCGCCCTTGGCTGCGGAATCGGCCGGGAGGAGTTCAATCCGGACAAACTTCGGTACCATTCCATCATCATCATGACCGACGCAGACGTGGACGGTTCCCACATCCGTACCCTGCTGCTGACCTTCCTGTTTCGCCAGATGCGCGAAATCATCGAACGTGGCCATGTCTTTATTGCCATGCCGCCCCTGTACAAGGTCAAGCGAGGTAAACAGGAACAGTACCTGAAGGATGAGAAAGCCAAGGAGGCCTACCTCACCCAGACGGCCCTGGAAGGCGCACAGCTGTATGTAAACCCTGAAGCACCGGCGATCAAGGGCTCCGCGCTGGAAACCATGGTGAAGGACTATCAGGCCGTGATGGCCATGATCGGAAGGCTGTCCCGGGCGTATCCCGCCAAGGTACTGGAACAGATGCTTCAGAACATCACGCTCAAGTCAGAGCACCTGAAGGATGAAGAAACGGTGACCCGTTGGGTCGCACGCCTGGGCGATGGGCTGGATCTGGATACCCGTACCGGTACCAAGTACACATTCTCGGTCACTAAAGATCCCGAGCGTGACCTGCACCTGCCGAAGGTCACCATCTATGTTCACGGGATTCCCCATGAGCACGTCTTCAGCCACGAATTCTTTGAGTCGTCTTCCTACGGCGCTATTGCCCGAATGGGCGAAACCCTGGATGGCCTGATTGAAGAAGGCGCCTATATCCAGCGTGGTGAGCGCAAGCAGCCGGTTCTGTCTTTTGAAGGCGCCCTGGACTGGTTGATGAAGGAAGCCCAGCGTGGCTTGAGCATTCAGCGTTACAAGGGCCTAGGCGAAATGAACCCGGATCAGCTGTGGGAAACCACCATGGATCCGGACACCCGCCGCATGATGAAAGTGACCATTGAAGATGCCTTCGCGGCCGACCAGATATTCACCACCCTGATGGGTGACGATGTGGAGCCACGGCGTAACT
Source organism: Marinobacter sp. SS8-8 (assembly GCF_030540945.1). Taxonomy (NCBI): domain Bacteria; kingdom Pseudomonadati; phylum Pseudomonadota; class Gammaproteobacteria; order Pseudomonadales; family Marinobacteraceae; genus Marinobacter; species Marinobacter sp. SS8-8. The sequence continues at coordinate 13,961 of NZ_JASSVN010000028.1, forward strand.
TTATCCAGACCAACGCTCTGGAAGTTACCAACCTGGATATCTGATTCGTCCAGGTTCTGGTGATTACAAAAAAAGCGGCGAGGGTTTGATGACCTTCGCCGCTTTCTTTCGTCCAGGATTTCCCGTTATCAGCATTGTTCTATTTCCTTGACGTCGATTCGGCGGACTTTTCCTTTTCAGCAAGATGCGGCGCCATAACCTCTTCCAGGGTAAATCCGGTCAGTCGGCGAATGGTGCGCCACAGATAGTAAAAAATGAGTATCATCATCACCATCGAGGGAATGGCAATTATCGGATAGCTGACCAGCGTCATTTGACCAAGCTCTTGGTTGAAGGCCTCGGTTCCGGAGGGGCTGACCACGATCCACTTGGCGAGCACATAATTCATGATCGACGAAAACAGAAACGTGCCTGCAAAAAAGTAGCTGGCCTTCTGTAGCCGTTGCTCGAATTCGTCGACCTGATTGTGTTCTTCAAGGGAGTGTTGGATCTTCTCAACATCCAGTACATTCGGGTTATACAGCAGGGTCCGGACCAGCGGGTACTTGGTTCTTGTGGATACCAGTACGGCCAGGCCAATGATGGCAGGAATCGCTGCTTCCTTGATGGCGAGCCAGCCGGCATCCAGCTCCAGTAATCCGATACCCCCTGTGAGCCCCACACTGATCAGACCCAGAACCGCAATAAAATTCTTCTTGTGGTACTTGACCAGCTCGAACAGTCCCCAGCCCAGGGGAAAGGCGAGCCCGATCAGCAAGGCATTCACACTGCCCAACTGCTCATCGCCACTGAGTTTCATCAAGATCACGGAAGGAATAATGATACTGACCAGCAGATCGACCCAGGGCCTTGGTTTGTGGTCCGGAATGTTGGAGGAACTCGGAGCGGTCATGGTTTAGCCTGGTTGGTGAAACAACAGCAGGCCGAGCGGCACTGCCGGAGAAACTCCGGGCAGTATACGATGAATTCGGAGGCATGGGTAAGCGCAAAAAAGCCGGACCCACGGGGCCCGGCTTTGATCTTCACAGAAAGTTTACAGGGGTTTAAGCCCCAACATCCTTAAGGCTTTCCTCAACAATTGCCAGCCCTTCTTCCAGAACATCGTCCTCGATGGTCACCGGCATCAGGAACCGCAAGGTATTGCCATACATACCGCAGCTCAGCAGAATCAGCCCCTTCTCCTTGGCCTTCTTGGTCACCGCAGCCGCCAATTCCGGCTTCGGCGTATGGCTGGATTTGCTTTCTACCAGCTCGAATGCCGCCATGGGGCCGAGGTTGCGGACGTTATCCACATGCTCGAACTGCTCCTGCCACTGGCTGAAGCGCTTGTTCAGCTTCTCGCCCAGTGCCTGGGCCTTGCCAAGGATGTCCTCTTCCTTGAACACATCGAACACCGCCAAAGCCGCGGCACAGGCGGTCGGGCTGCCGGTGTAGGTGCCGCCCAGAGAGTTCGGGCCAGAGGCATCCATGTGCTTGCCCGTGCCCACGATGGCAGAAATCGGCATGCCGTCGGCCATACTCTTGGCCATGGTCATCAGGTCGGGCTCAATCCCGCTGTGCTCAATGGCAAACATCTTGCCGGTACGGCCAAAGCCGCTCTGAACTTCGTCCACAACCATCAGGATGTTGTTGTCATCGCAGATCTTGCGGATTTCTTTCAGGAAACTGGTCGGTGCTGCGTAAAAACCGCCCTCACCCAGCACAGGCTCAATCACGATGGCCGCCGTATTGTTGGCCGGGGAGTCTGCTTTCATGGTCATCTTCAAACCACGAAGTGCTTCGTCTTCGCTGACACCGTGGTACGGCACCGGGTATGGCGCGCGGTAAACCGTTCCTGGCATGGGCCCGAAATCGGTCTGGTAGGGCGCCGCCTTACCGTTCATGGCCATGGTGTAGAAGGTACGGCCGTGGTAACCGCCATCGAAGCAGATCACGTTGGTTTTGCCAGTGGCTGCCCGGGCGATCTTCATTGCGTTTTCCAGGGCTTCCGCACCGGAGTTGGCCAGCATGACCTTGGCGTGGCCCTTGACCGGAGCCACTTCGCTGAGCTTCTGCGCCAGCTTTACGTAGCCCTCGTAGGGCATCACCGTCTGGCAGGTGTGCATCAGCTTGTCCAGCTGCGCCTTTACCGCCTCCACCACTTTCGGGTGGCGGTGGCCGATGTTAAGTACACCGATGCCGCCGGCAAAATCGATCATGCGTTTGCCGTCTGCATCCCACAGTTCCGCATTCGTTGCATGGTCGGCAAACTGTTCATTGGGACTTGCCGCGCCCGCAGCAACGTAGCGTTCTTTGAGTGCCTGCAATTCTTTATTGCTCACTTTGCCATTCTCCCTGGGTTCAGGTTCAGAAGTTTCACCTACCAGTGTAAGTAGTACGGTGACAGGAAACAAACCGACTATTGTCGCCCTCAGGCGGCGTTTTCCCGGAATTGCAGTTTTGCCAGGCGCTGATAGAGACCATTATGGCGCATTAATTCGCCGTGGGTACCCACGGCCAGCAGGCGGCCCTGATCCAGTACCGCAATGCGATCAGCATCCCTGACCGTCGCCAGTCGATGGGCAATCACCAGCGTGGTGCGCCCGGTTGTGAGTGCTGGCATGGCTTGCTGAATGAGATTTTCACTCTCGGCATCCAGGGCACTGGTGGCTTCGTCCAGCAGGAGAATCGGGGCATCGGCCAACAAGGCCCGGGCAATGGCAAGGCGCTGCTTCTGCCCGCCGGACAATCCCAGGCCGGCATCCCCCAGGGCTGTCCCGTAGCCCTGGGGCAGGCTCTGGATAAAATCATGGGCGTGGGCAATCTGCGCTGCCCGTTGCACTTCGGCCTGGCTTGCATCCGGCCGGGCGTAGCGGATGTTGTCCGCCACAGTGCCATGAAACAGCGCCGGGTTCTGGGGCACCAGAGCAAAACACCGGCGCAAGGATTCCAGGGACAGGTCAGCCGTATTCATTCCGTCAATCAGGATCCGGCCCTGATCAGGCTGGTAAAAATGCAGCAGCAGATCGAACAGGGTCGATTTGCCAGCGCCAGACGGGCCCACCAGCGCCAGGGTTTCCCCGGCTTTCACTTCCAGGGTAAAGTCAGAGAGTGCAGGCTGTTCCGAACGCCCGGGGTAACGGAAGCCCAGGTGCTCAATGCGGATCTCGCCTTTGATGGGATCCGGAAGGGCTTCGCCCGCATTTTCCCGAACAAATTCCGGCTCCGTTTGCAGTAGCTCAAACAGCCGCGCCGCCGAGCCTGCGGCCCTCTGAAGTTCACCAATCACCTCACTGATGGCACCGGCGGCCACGCCCACCAGCAGACTGTAGAAGACAAAGGCTGCCAGCTCACCCGGGCTGATCCGGCCGTGCATAACGTCCAGGCCCCCTATCCAGATAACGATGCCCACAGCGCCCATCACCAGGGAAATGGCCAGTGTGGTCAGCCAGGCGCGCTGACGGATACGCTGACGGGCGATCTCGAAGGCCCGTTCAGACACTTCGGAGAAGTACTTGCGGTCGTGGGGCTGATGGTTGAAGGCCTGAACGGTCTTGATCTGGGTAAGGTTCTCGCCCACGTAGCTGCCGACATCGGCAACCCGGTCCTGGCTTAAACGGGAAAGAGCCCGCACCCGCCGGCCATAGAACAGGATGGGTGCGATCACCAGCGGGAAGCCCAGTAGAATAATACTCGCCAGTTTGGCGTTGGTGATGAACAGCAGCAGCAACCCCCCGACCAGCATCAGGGCATTGCGCAGCGCAATGGAAACCGTGGAGCCAATCACTGACTGCAGCACGGTGGTATCGGCGGTAAACCGGGACTGGATTTCCAGGGCCCGGTTCTGCTCGAAAAAGCCCGGATGAAGATCAATCAGGTGGTTGAAGACTTTTTTGCGGATATCCGCCACCACCCGTTCGCCGATCCAGGACACCAGATAGAACCGGGAAAACGAGCCGACTGCCAGGCCCAGCACCAGCACAAAAAACAGGCCGATGGCTTTGGCCAGATTCTCGGGGGATTCGGTGGCCAGTCCCTGATCCACCAGGATTCGTAAACCCTGTCCTAATCCGAGCGTAATTCCGGCCGTAAAAATCAGCGCCACCAGGGCACCGGCGACAGCCCGGCGATAGGGGCTGATAAAGTCGATGACCAGTTTCAGGGCTTTGCGGTGACGAGTGTTAATGATGTGCCTCCTGGATACGGGGTGCTGTAGACTCCGCTAACAATACGGTTTGTACTCCATACAAGACCTATCATACAGCTACGCAAGAGCGTGCGGGTGGAGCGGCTTGCCAGGACCGTCGAAAGCCAGGGATGGCTTTCGCCGAGCGTACAGGGACGTATTTACAGCGTGTCCTGGCAAGCCGCTCCACCCGCGCGCTCGACTGCTCCGAAGCGGAAGGAACATGAATTGAGAGCCTACGCCGACAACGATTACCCGGCAGATCATAAACCGGACTGGAAAATCATTTCAGGCCTCTGGCCCTATCTGGCCGAATTCCGGGGCCGGGTGGCGTTGGCTCTGGCGTTGCTGGTGCTGGCAAAACTGGCAACGGTGGCTACGCCCATCGCCCTGAAATACATTGTTGACTACCTGGACCAGAACCGCGGGGCAGACATGCTGCTGTGGATTCCTGTGGTGCTGGTGGTGGCCTATGGTTCCCTGCGTTTCGGGGCCACCCTGTTCAGCGAATTGCGGGATGCGGTGTTCGCCCGGGTGGCTGAACGGGCCATGCGGCGGGTGTCCCTGCGGGTGTTCGAGCATCTCCATAACCGGGAACTGGCTTTTCACCTGGACCGGAAAACCGGGGGCCTGGCCCGGGATATCGAGCGGGGCACCAATGGCATCAGCTTCCTGCTGCGCTTTACCCTGTTCAATATTGTGCCTACCCTTCTGGAAATCCTGCTGGTCGCCGGCATCCTGTTTGTGGCGTTCAATGTGGGCTATGTCGTGGCCATAATGGTCGCCGTAGTGGTCTACGTGGTGTTTTCCATCAAGGTGACCGAGTGGCGCACCCGGTTCGTGCGGGAAGCCAATGCCCGGGATAACCAGTCCAACTCCCGGGCGGTAGACAGTCTGCTTAACTATGAAACCGTCAAATACTTCAACAATGAGCGTTATGAATCGCAGTTGTACGATCTGAACCTGGAGGACTGGGAACAGGCACGGCTGAAGAACCGCCTGTCACTGGCGGCCCTGAACTCGGGCCAGGCGCTGATCATCGGCCTGGCGATGATCGTAATCATGGCCATGGCAGTGCGGGAAGTGGCGAGTGGCGCGATTACCCTCGGTGATTTCACCATGATCAACGCCTACCTGTTGCAGCTGTTCATTCCCCTGAATGCCTTGGGTTTTGTCTACCGGGAAATCCGTCAGGCGCTGGTGAATGTCGAGCGGCTGTTCAAGCTGCTCGGAGACGAGCCGGTCATTCAGGATGCACCGGAGGCCGGGAAACTGGCGGTGGATAACGCTGAGGTGCGCTTCGACCACATTTACTTTGCCTATCGCCCGGATCGCCCGATTCTTCAGGATGTGAACTTTTCCATTCCTGCCGGCCATACGGTGGCCGTGGTCGGCGTCAGTGGTGCCGGCAAGTCCACCCTCGCCCGCCTGCTGTTCCGTTTCTACGATGTCGATAAGGGGGCAATCCGCATTGATGGTCAGGATGTCCGCCAGGTCACCCAGGACAGTCTGAGGTCGGCCATTGGTGTGGTGCCCCAGGATACGGTGCTGTTCAACGATACCCTTTACCGGAACCTGGCCTATGGCCGACCGGAAGCTTCCGAAGAAGAGGTGTACCGGGCGGCGCGCCTGGCCCACCTGGAAGATTTTATCCACAGCCTGCCGGATGGCTATGAAACCAAAGTGGGTGAGCGCGGTTTGAAACTATCGGGTGGCGAGAAACAACGGGTGGCCATTGCCCGGGTGATTCTCAAGAACCCGCCGTTGCTGATTCTGGATGAGGCTACATCGTCCCTGGATTCGCTGTCGGAACAGGCGATTCTGGGCGCACTGAAGGAAGTCAGCGAGCAAAGGACGACGCTGGTGATTGCCCACCGCCTTTCCACTGTCCGTGATGCCAACACCATCCTGGTGATGGATGGCGGCCGGATCGTCGAGAGTGGCAGCCACTGCGCGCTGCTGGCTGCCGGTGGCCATTACGCCCATCTGTGGGCGCAGCAGCATCGGAGTAGCGACGACACAGACTCCTAGCCCTCGCTGAGTCTGCTGGCCAGCCCGGAGGCGCGGATTACCTGCTGCCCAACGCTGTCTTTCAGAACCTGAGAGTCGCCGGTAATCAGGCTGAACCAGTTTTTCGCCCGGGTGATGCCGGTGTAGATCAGTTCCCTGGTCAGCACCGGGCTGAGGCGGTCGGGCAGTACCAGGCAGGTATGGTTGAACTCGGAACCCTGGGATTTGTGCACGGTCATGGCGTACACGGTTTCCAGTTGCTGCAGCCGGCTGGGAGAAATCCAGCGGATGCCGCCGGTGCCGTCGCCGCTGGGAAAGGCGACCCGCAGCGTGTCTTTGGGTTCACCGGATTTGGTCCTGTCCCAGGGCACGTTGAAGGCAATGCCGATATCCCCATTCATCAGACCCAGATTGTAGTCGTTGCCGGTAACCAACACCGGCCGGCCGGCGTACCAGCCTTCCGCTCTGGGGATCAGCTTTTCCGCCAACAGATGCCGGGCAACCCGGTCGTTCAGACCCTCCACCCCCCAGGGGCCCTTACGCAGGGCACAGAGAATCTGGAAGTCGTTGAAGGCTTCCAGAACCTGAATCGCCAGAGCATCCCAGTCTTCGCGAGGACTGGTTTCAGTCAGGCCATGATCCTGCATCCGTTCCAGGTAATGGCGATAACCGACTGGCGGCGGCAACTCCTTATTATTCAGTACCCGCCCCTGCCCGGCATTGTGGAAGGCATCCGGTGTGCCGGTAATGGCATGGCGGTGAATCAGCGCTTGTGTTTCCTCCGGATCTGGCCTTGTTTTGTGGCCATTCAGCCAGATCACATCCTTGAACTCTGCTTGCCGGATCTGGCGTAACACTGTGCTATCGAGAGCGTTGGTGTTCACAGCGTCCGAGAGAGCCCGGATACCGCTGTCTTCGTGGAACCGGTAGCTCTTGCGCAGCATGGCCACGGCCTGATCCAGGGGCTGGCCGCCCGGATCGGTCAGGGTCTCTGGAATCTGATCACCGGTGATGGTGGCAAGCCATCGGGTTGTTTTCGGGGTGTAATGCGCTTTCAGGGCACGCTGGCACAGTTCACCCAAGACCGCACCGGCATCCACGGAGGCCAACTGCTCCTTGTCCCCCAGCAGAATCAGTTGGGCATTGGCGGGCAGGGCGTCGAACACCGAGGCCATCAGGTCCACATCCACCATGGAGGCTTCGTCGATCACCAGAATATCCACCAGCAACGGGTTGTCGCGGTTGTGGCGGAACCTGCGGGTATCCGGCCGGCTGCCAAGCAGGCGGTGCAGGGTGGTCACCTTGGTGGGAATATCCTCCATCTGCACGTTGCCCGGCAGTTGCTCCAATGGCAGGCGACTGACGGCGCTGCCGATGGATTCGTTCAGGCGGGCGGCCGCCTTGCCGGTGGGGGCGGCCAGGCGGATGCGGTATTTCCGGCCGGCCCGTTCCGGAGACTCTCCGGCTATTGCCTGCAGCGCCGCCAACAGATTGACCACGGTGGTCGTCTTGCCTGTGCCGGGGCCGCCGGTGATCACCGAAAAGCGGTTACGGGCGGCCAGGGCGCAGGCGAGTTTCTGGTAATCCACCGGTTCCGGTGACTGGAACAGTTGGCCAATGGCGACCGACAGGGTACGGGCCTGCGCAGAATCAGGGTCCGCCAGGGGTAAGGGCAGAGCCAGACGCTGCTGAATCCCCTTGGCAATGCGCTGCTCATAGCGCCAGAAACGGCGCAGGTAGAGCCGGGTCTCGTTCAATACCAGGGGCGTAGTCAGTGAGCCATCACTAACTGCCAGAGAACCGTTCAGAGCGGCTTGGCAGTCGGCCAGGGTAACCCGCGTAAGCAGGTCGCCGGGTTTCAGCTGGCTCAGCCCAGCGGTTTCGGATTGGGTGAGGGTGTCGCCAACTGGCTCCTCCGGCGGCAGCGACAGGGTACTGCCTGCGTCCGCCAGCAGATTAGCCAGATCAATACAGACATGGCCCCGGCCCACTTGATGGGAGGTCAATGCCGCCAGCAGCAGAACCAGTGGATTGGGGCGTTCGCCCTGCTCTTGCGACAGGTCACACATCAGCCGGGCAAAACCCACATCCAGAGGGCGCAGCCATTCCGCCTGTTGCCATTGCTTAAGCAGAGCCACGGTTTTATCCAGGCTGATGAGCAAATCAGGGGTGTCCACGGCCCTGGTTTCCGGGCCGGGCATAGGGGCGGCGGGCGGGGTGTGATCCCCCAAATCCAGCGCGATCTGGTTTTCAGTATTGTCGGTGTGAGTGCGGGTGCGGCTCATGCGGCCACCCCCCCTGGCACGGATTCACCATCAAACAGGGCATCCAGGTGTTCGATCAGCTCCCTTGGTGGTTTGTCGGTGAAGGCACCCCCGCTGGCGGAATGGACCCCCCGCAGGAACAGGTAGACGGCGCCGCCGATGTGCTGGTCATAGCTGTAACCGGGCAGCCGGGCCTTCAGCAACCGGTGCAGGGCCAGCAGGTACAGCACATATTGCAGGTCGTAGCGTTTATTCAGAATGGCGTTACCCATGGCCTGATCCGTGTAGGCACTGTCTTCCTCGCCCAGGGTATTGGATTTGTAGTCCAGCACGTAATACTGCCCGTTGTGTTCAAACACCAGATCGATAAAACCCTTGAGCATACCGTTAAAGCGGTTCTCCTCTACCCTCGGTCGGTCGGCGCCGTTCAGGGTGTAATGGGTCACCAGCTGGTCGAGTTTGCCGATGCTGACGTTACGGCTCTCAAACCAGAATTCCAGTTCCGGGCGCAGGGTCGCCAGGTCAGCCAGGCACACGCTTTCAGTGCCAGAGCGTTGGAGCTGCATTGGTCTGCTGATTAAAGACTGCAACCATTGTTCCAGCGGTTCCACCCAGTCGTTCCAGCCCCGGGTACTGCACCGGCGGGTGAGTTGTTCCCGGAGCCTGGGTGGGTTGTCCACAATCCGCTGGAAGCCCTGTTGGCTGCACCATTCCAGCAGTTCATGCAGGAAGGTGCCGGGGCCGGCGCCTTTCGGGAAGTTGTGGTGGTTGCGGGTGTCCGGCATTGGCGCGGTCTCCTCGCCTTCCTCTTGGGTGCTTTCTTCCAGCAGGTTTTGGGTCTGGGCGTCCTCCACCTCACCGGTGAAGGCAATTCCGGTGCCGGCCATGCCGGTGTATTCGATGGTGGAGTAACTGGCAATCCACCAGTCCTCTTTCGTCTCATGGACGGGTTCCAACGCGGGGCCCAGGGCTTCCGGCGCCGGTTCGGTGTATTGAGCCTGTTCCGCTTCCGGCAGCGGGGTTACGGTAATTTCCGGTCGGCCTTCGCCCAGCCGGGTCAGGCAGTCGGTGATCCGATTGGACGCTTCACCGGCGATCAGATAACCCAGGCCACTTTGCGGCCAGCTGTCGAGGGCAGCCGCGCCCACCCAGGTAGCAAACCGGGCTCGGGTCAGGGCGACGTAGAGCTTGCGGATATCCTCGCCCAGACGCTCCTGATCGGCGCTGGCAACGTCTTCGGCGTTCGGGTCGAAGACAGTGACCAGTTTGCCCTGTTTATCGTGGTAGCGCACAAACGCCTGTTTCTCACTCTGGGCCCGATAGGCGGTGCCGAAGGGTAGGAACACCAGCGGGTATTCCAGCCCTTTGGATTTGTGCACGGTAACCACCTTCACCACCCCGGCATCGCTTTCCAGCCGCAGGGTTCGGTGTTCATTTTCCTCGTCTGCCGCCCGCAGAATCCGGGTGTAGTGATGAACCAGGGCATGTTCGCCGTCCAGTTGCAGGCTGTCCTGCTGGAGCAACTCGGCAATGTGCAGGATGTCGGTCAGCCGGCGCTCGCCGTCTGGCCGTTGCAACAACCGGCCCGGAACTTCGAAATCCATCAGGAAACTGCGCAGCATGGGCAGAACACCCTGCTTCTGCCACTGCTGCTGATACCCCATAAACCGTTCGATTTCCTGATCAAGGGCAATCTCGTCGGTGAGCAACCGGTCCAGGGCCTGCCAGGACTGGCTCAGGGTGGGAGTGGCCAGCGCCGCACGAATGCAGGCCAGTTGCCGGGGCTCGGCGAAGGCCCGCAGCCAGCACAGCATTTCCCTGGCTTCCTGTGAGGTGAGTACCGAATCCCGGTCCGACAGATACACGCTCTTGATGCGCCGGCGGCCCAGGGCGTCCCGCACCGCGCGGGCTTCGTTGCGGTTGTTGACCAGAATGGCGATGTCTTTGGGGGTTACCGGTTCCAGGTCATCGGGATGACCCGGCAATGCAAAACCGGCCTTCCCTGCCTGGCCCAGCGTGAGCAGCCGGGCGATTTCGCTGGCGCAGGTCTCGGCGACATCGGCGGTGGCGGCGCCTTTGGCCAGGCCTTTCGGGTTGCCGTCCTTGCCCTCTTCCCCGGATTCGTGGGTCCAGAACACCAGGCTGGGCTGAATTTTGCCGTTTACCGACCACAGGCGTCCGGTTCCGTTGGCGGCCACGCCCTGGAACCGCAGCGGTGAGGTATCGCCCTTGCCGAACAGGAAAGCGCCATCGCGGCTGTGCTGGTCGCTGTGTTCAAACACCCGGTTCACTGCAGCCACCATGGGTTTGGCGGAACGGAAGTTCGTGCCAAGGGTCCAGGTGCGCTCTTTCACACCCTGGCGGGCCTTTAGATAGGTGTAGATGTCGGCACCGCGGAAGCCGTAGATGGCCTGTTTCGGATCGCCGATCATCAGCAGGCAGGTGTCCGGATCACTGCTTTCCACGTCATAGATCCGGTCGAAGATACGGTACTGCACGGGGTCGGTGTCCTGAAATTCGTCAATCAGAGCCACCGGGAACTGGCGGCGGATGGTAGCGGCCAACTGGTCGCCCCGAGGGCCGTGTAAGGCATCATCCAGGCGGGTGAGCAGATCATCAAAGCCCATCTCCGAGCGTTTCTGCTTTTCCGATTCCAGCCGTTCGGCAATCCAGTGGCTGGCGTGGCGCAAAATGTCGGATTTGGCGCTGGGCTGGTTCTGGCTGAATGCCATCAGTTCTTCGATGACATCAAAGGCCGGGTGATGGGGGGCAGGGTCACTCCCTTTCAGGATGTCATCAAGGCCTTCGGGGGTCTGGTTTTTGAAGCCGGCTTTATCCAGGCCTTCCGGCAACAGGCCCTCGGATTCAGCCCAGGCAGTCAGAGTGTGCCAGCTTTTCACCATGGCGTTCTTGCTGCCGCCGTGGAGCCGCTTGCGCTTGTTCAGGTCGTTCAGCAGTTCAGTAACCTCTTCCTGCCATTGGGTCCAGGGATGGGCCTTCAGTGCCTGAGACCGTTCCAGGCGCAGGCTCGCCACCTGGTTGATGGCCTGACGCACGTTGTCTGGCGGGGTGCCCAGGCTGTCCGGGTCATCGATCAGGTTGCGCACGGCCTTGCGCAGGTCGGCCGGGGTTTTCCAGTGGCTCAGGGCCTCGTCCATCAGCGCCGGCGGCAATGGGTATACGAAGGTGCGCCAGTAATCCCGGGCGGCGTCATCCAGCAGTTCACTCTGGTCGGTTTCCAGGGTGAGTTTGAACAGACTGCCGCTGTCAAAGGCGTGCTCGCTGAGCATGCGGTTGCAGAAGCCGTGAATGGTGGACACCGCCGCTTCGTCCATCCATTCGGCGGCCAACAGCAGCTTCTTGCGGCAGTCTGGCCACGTGGCCGGGTCCGGGTAGCTTTCATTCCGAAGCTGGTAAATCAGTGCCGTTTCGGCTGGCGGATCGGACTCGTCGGGGGCACCGGAAAACACCTCGGCGGCCTGGGTCAGCCGGGTGCGGATGCGGTCTCGCAGCTCTTTGGTCGCAGCCTCGGTGAAGGTAACCACCAGCAGGTTGGGCGGAAGCAGATTCTGCAGTGGGCTGTCTTCGGTCTGGCCATGGCCCAGAACCAGGCGCACATACAGAATGGCGATGGTAAAGGTTTTGCCGGTACCGGCACTGGCTTCGATCAGGGCGCTGCCGTTCAGCGGCAGGGCAAGGGGGTTCAGACTACGGCCAAGGGTGTGGTTGCTCATTTTGGGAAAGATACGCCATACCAGGGTTCTGCAGCGAGGTAGACAGAGACGCTCAGAGGTAGTTTGTAGATAGTTAGTTTCCGTCCATAAACGTAAAACACTGATATTAAATAAAAAAATGAGGTAATCAGGCAGGAAACCTCCAGCGGAAAATGGTATTCTTTGTCACAAGCAATTGAAACAAAAGAAAA
>NZ_JASSVN010000029.1:0-24879 GCF_030540945.1 Marinobacter sp. SS8-8
GGTGACGCAGGCCTGCAAACTGCGATGCAGTCGGCATAAAGTCGGCGAAAATAGACAAATTGACTCACCTGGCTGGGTGGGTCACCTTGAAAACACGCCGTTTATGGACGGAAACTAGTTAGCATGGTGTGGGTTTTACCGCCGTTTTTAAATTCATGGTCGTATTCCTGCCAACCGTTTGATGCCACCAATCAACTGATTAAAACTTTGGGACTGGTTCTCATCCAGTGACAACGCCGGGCCAATGGCCCGTGAGCCAGAGAGCTTCTGATAGGTTCTGGCGATACGTTTCAGTTCCTGGGCGGCGTTGTTGAGGCGATCCGGATCACGGTATTTCGCGTTGTTTTGTTGTTTGGCCAGTTTTTGCGGCCCAATCGCAGCGGCTACGGCATTCAAGTCGCCGAGGTAAAAACTTTCCAGCTCATGACAGGCAATGCGAATCAGTGCATCCGGTCGGCCTGCTCTCTCACAAATGCCTGCCAGATTGCATTTAATCTCGTAGCAATCACCAGAATCCTGGTCTCGCATCACCAAAAAGCGAGCATGGGGGTTCTGCCAGCCACGTAATCGACGTGGAAGGCGTTTTTCCAGGTCCTGCTTGCCTTCAAATACCACATAACGCACCGTAATGCTGTCATCCAGAAGCCTGGGGACCACGCCTTCCAGCATGGCTTTGGCGGATGGTTCTTCGAGAAAAAATACCAGTTCGGTCATCGCGGATCAGCCCCCGGGAAAAAGCCTTCTTTCCACAGGTAGCCCATCTGGTCTCCTTCGTTTATAAAGGCCTTTAGCTGTGGGTCATCCTCCGCCCGACGAATGTGGGTGTAGCCCTGCTCTTTCACCAGCCAGTACACTTCCTCAAGCTTTACCGCATTCAGGAAATCTGGCGAGTGGCTGGACACAAATACCTGGCCACCCCGCTCAGCATAGGCACGGAATTCTTCAGCCAGCTCCCAGAGTAAGGTGGGGTAAAGCTGGTTTTCCGGCTCTTCGATACACAGCAGCGGATGCGGCTCCGGGTCGTACAACAGCACCAGGTAGGCAAACATTTTGATGGTGCCGTCAGAGACGTACTTATCAATAAAGGGGTCTTTGAACGTGTCGTCCTGGAAGTTCAGGATCAGCCGTCCGTCCTGGGTTAATATGGGTTCGACCTGACTTACACCGGGAACCCGGTGTTTCATTGCGGTGACGATGTTCTGAAATATTTCCGGGTGACTTTCATAGATATTGCGAGCCACCAGTTGCAGGTTATCACCGGAAACCGACAGATGTTCGTACTCACCAATGGCCTCTTTGCTACCTCTGGCGAGGTTGATGTGAAAATCCGACACATGCCAGTTCTCGATAAGCTGCCGAAAAGCATTGGCGGCTTTAAAGCGCTCGAACTGCCCTAAGCCTTTGATGGCAAGCGCATCTTTGCCGACATTCTGTTGTTCCCTCTCGAGCTCCTCATCCTGCTTGTCAAAGTCTTCCTCGTTGGTAATGGCATAGCCGGTTCCTTTGGTAAAATCGAGGAAGTGGTACGGGGAACCATAACGCCCACGTTTGTAGCGCAGCACTTCACGAAGTACCACTACCTGGCGGTTATCCATAGCAACTTCGATAAGGTAGGTTACCAGTCGCTCGACTCCCGCAATATTCATCCGGAATTTGATTTCCAGCTCAATGGATTGGGTATCGTCTACGCCTCGGCTGAGCACCTCGCGAAATCCTCCCCTGACCTGGAGAGCCTGTTTTACGTTGAATGTCAGGCAGTCTTTCAGAAAGCCAAAGACATCGAACAAGTTGGACTTCCCGCTTCCGTTGGCGCCAACCACAACACAGAACCTGGGTAGGTTTTTCATCTGGGCTTGGCGAAAGCTTTTGAAGTTTTTGATGCGAAGGCTTTCTATCAACATGGTTTTTCCCTTAAGAATCTGGCCTGGTTTGCTCGACTTTATGGCTGACGTGGTGAGACGTGTCACGAGAGTTGTGCCAGCCTCTCACTATGCCACGACAAAAACCGCAGAAGTGGCATCGTCTCCAAAAACGGTCGTTCATTCCATACTCCCGATCTGGTCCGCGGCCGACTTGCCCTGCTCTGCCTCCCACAGCGGCACATAGAGTTGGTGCAGCAGGGCTTCGAACTCGCCGCTGGCCATCAGCCGCTCCGGGGTTTCGAATGCGCCCCTCAGGTAGCCGGTGTCCCGTTCCAGGGCCGAGCTGTAGGCCTGCTCTGCCTCGCTGATGGCGCGTTCATGGTCACCCAGGTATTTCCTGCTCTGGTAGAAGCTGTAAATCCAGGCAAAGCCGGCGTCGCAGTGAAGGGGCAGCGCCCGGGTGGTGGCTTCCATCCAGCGGCTGAGAATGGCGTCGAAATGTTTTTTGGCCTGATCCAGTGCCATCGGGGCGAAGTGGAATCTGCGGCCCTCTTCCTTGCCGAGAATCAGGGTTTCAAATGGCTGGCTGCTGAGCTGTCCGGCCAGGTGAATCACCCAGTCCCGCATGAGGTTGGCATAGCGCACTTTCCTGCTGCCTCCGGAACTGGTCAGCAGGCCGGAACTGGCCACCACCAGCCGGCACAGCTGGCCCTCCGGGTTGCACCGCAGGCTGTCGATCAGATCCACCACGGCCACGATACCCATCGAGTTTTCGAACCGGACGTCGAAGGGTAAGGGTTCAGCCACGGCTTCCGGCCATTCCGCGAGGGCGTTCTGGTAGCGTGCGAACAGATCGGGCAAGCGCCCGGACAGCTCCGAGCGCAGCCGGTGTTCGGTCACCCCCATGCCCAGATCCCCCCGGCGGGCCATGCGATCCAGAGTGGTTTCCAGCCGCGCGTGCAGTTCTTCTTCGGAGCCGGCTTTCAGCAGGCCTTCCTGAACCAGTTGGTTGTCCAGGCGCCAGCGGTCCAGGCCGTCCAGATCAAAATTTTCATTGTCGGTATCGTCGTCTTTGACATCCTCGAAACGCACCTGCAGGCGACGCTGATAGAAGGTGTCGATGGGCTTTTTCAGGAACCCGGCCAGATCGTTCAGGCTGATGGGTTCTTCCGGGGCCTGGTATGGCAGCGCCTCCTGCAGCTGCTCTGCGGTTTCAACACCATGGGCGCTGCGCCATTCCCGTTCGTAGGTGAACAGGTTGCGGGCCTTCAGTACCTCGGCCAGGGGTTTGGGCGGGCTGTGTTCATTATCACCCCCGCCTTCGCCCACGCCATTGGCTTTCGGGAAATAGGCCCGGCTGAAGGGTTGCAGTGGATGCTGGATCGTCAGGGCCTTGGTGACTTTCGCATCGGGTTCGCCGGCCACGGTCCACAGACTGTCGAGATGATCCTGGAGCTGTCCGACCAATACCGACGGCGGCCGTTCGGAGTCATCCTTGATACTGCGACCCACCCAACTGATGTACAGCTGCTCCCGGGCCGACAGCAGGGCCTCCAGGAACAGATAGCGGTCGTCTTCCCGGCGGGAGCGATCCCCTGGGCGGTAATCCTGGGCCATCAGGTCGAAATCCACCGGTGGCCGGGAGCGGGGGTAGTCGCCGTCGTTCATGCCCAGCAGGCAGACCTTGCGGAAGGGAATGGCCCGCATGGGCATCAGGGTGGCGAAGTTGACCTTGCCGGCCAGGAAACGCTGGTTCAGGCCACCCTCGTCCAGGCCTTCGAGCAGCACATCCTTGACGATGTTCAGGGGCAGCTTCTGATTTTTGAGGCCGGCGGCCAGGGTATCTTCCAGCCACTGCTCCAACTGGCGGCGGAAACGGTTGAGCAGTAACAAATCATTGCCCTCGACCTTGTGGAAAAACTGCCCGAGCATGTCCGAAAACAGGGTTTCCCAGTCGCCCGGGCATCGGGTGGTTTGCAGTGCCTGCCACAGGGTTTCCAGCTGGTGTACGAATTCGCTCAGTTGCCCGGCCAGGCTGGCCTGCAGGCCGCCGATTTCGCCGTAGGGCTCCACGCCGCCCCAGGGTTCGTCCTCGCCCATGCCGTAGCCCAGCAGCATGGCGCGAAGGCCGGATTGCCAGGTGTTGCGTTCCAGCTCTGCCGGCAGGTCCAGGCTTTCCCGGTGGCGACCGTGCAGGCCCCAGCGGATGTTGGCGCCTTCCACCCAGCGCCGGGCCAGGGGAATCTCGTCTTCGCGGATGCCAAAGCGGCCCCGGATGCCGGGTACTTCCAGCAGGCTGATGATTTCACTCATGCCGAAACGGCTGCGGGGCAGCGACATCAGGGTTTCCAGGGCAATCAGCACCGGTTCGTGGTGGCGCTGGCCCTGGTCGGAAATGGTAAAGGGAATGTGGCGTTTGCGGCCCGGCTGGTAGCGGCCGAAGACCGCCTGAATGTGGGGCGCATAGACGTTGATATCCGGCACCATCACGATGATATCCCGGGGCCGAAGGTTCGGGTCGGCATTGAAGGCGGCCAGCAGCTGATCGTGCAGGATTTCCACTTCCCGCTGGGGGCCGTGGGCCGCGTGGAAGGCCAGGGAATGGTCGTGGAGCAGATCCAGCTGGCGCTGCTGTTCCCGGATTTCCTGCAGCGGGGTGAGGTTGTGGATATCGTTCTGCAGCTGGAGCAGCAGGCAGGGGGCTTCACCGGCGCCATGTTCCGAGAAGATGTCGATCTTCTGGTCCGGGGTCTGGAAGCTGCTGCGGTAGTCGTCCGGGTTGTCGAACTCGTCCAGCAGCCGGATGTAGTCCCGGCCCTGCTTGCCCCAGGCGGCCAGCAACGGGTTGGCGTGTTGGTGCAACTGGTCCGGGTCGGCAATTTGTGCCAGTACCGGGTGGGCCATACCCCGTTTGCGCTCGGCTTTCAGCAGTTCCCGATCACTGATGATATCGGCCCAGTAGAACTGGCAGGGGTTGTGAACACACAGCACCACCTGGCTGAAGCGGCTGAGCACGTATAAGGCTTCCAGCGCCTGCCGGGGCAGTGACGACACCCCGAATACCACAATGCGCTTGGGCAACCGGGCCGGATTGGCGGGGCTGTTGACCCGTTGGCCCTGTTCCATAAAGCGGGTGTGGATTTGGGAGCGGCTGGTGTCGACGGCTTCACCCATGTCTTCCACCAGTTTGCGCCAGAGCAACGGTTGCCAGCGGGTTTCCGGGCCCAGGGCCTTCTCTTCGCCCCGGGCGGTGATGATCGCATCCTTGCCCTGCTCCCAGGCCGCCAGCCAGTCAGCGCGGAAGACCTGGTACTGGTCGAACAGGTCGGCCACTTTCTCGGCTAACTGGAAATTGCGTAGGTCCGGGTCGGTGCCCTCCAGAAACCGCGCCAAGGGCGTGAAGGCATCGTCCTGCCCCACCAGATCCGGCAGCAACCGGTACAGTCGCCAAACCAGCCGGCGCTTGTCGAAGGGGGACTGCTCCGGTACTTCCCCGTCCGGCAGCACGGCCCGGTAGGCCTGCCAGATAAAACGGGCCGGAAACAGGAAATCCATGCCGGCGGCAATGCCCAGACCACCCTCCGCACCATCGTCCGTCCGCTTCTCCGCCAGCGCCAGCTTCAGCCACTGGGCAATGCCGTTGCTCTGCACCAGAAAGGTTTCGCTCTGCAGCGGCGGTATCGGGCTCTGCCGGCAGATGTACACCACCGCCCGGCGCAGGTCCTCCAGATGGTTGGCGTGGATAGCGTGAAAGCCGGGTTCGATGGTGGCGGGTTTATCGGTGGACGGAGCAGCCATGGGTTTCCTTGTCTGGTGAGCAGTTCAATCCTGATGCCACAGGTTACCTTATGTGACCACAGATTCGGACAGTCTGAAACGTCTGATCGCTGCAGTCACGATCCACAACCGCATCGATATCATAAAGGGAGCGCTCCCGGGGCAGCCAGTCCGGGGCATTGTGTATGATGGCCCTGAGGCGGTCGGTTTTTTCCCGACAATACTGCCTCGGATAGGCGCTATGAGATGATCGAAGTGAAACGGCCGGGAGATCGGCTGCAGGATCACCAGGTCCGCTGGCAGGGTAATAGGGTGATGGAATGACCGTAAAGATTGCCGAGGGTCACGACATCTGTCCTTATTTTCTGGCCCGGGAAATGGCCCCCCTCGAACAGCGTTTCGGCGCCGGTTATGAGTACACCTACCTGATTCCCGGCCTGCAGAAAGTGGTGCAGGCCGGGGGGCGGGTGATCCCTACTCCGGAGGACCGGGGCGTGATCTGGCTGATTGATGACCGGTTCCCTGGCTTCGTAAGCTCGCGGGAGGCCATTGATACCGCTGTCAGAGTAGCCCGAGGCGTGAAGGGTGTGAAATCGGTCACTAACGATATGAAGCTGAAATAGCTTCTTGCGGGTTAGCCAGGGATTGCGGGGCGTCTTCCTGCAGTTCGGGGTAACGAAGGCTGGTGCAGCTCGATGACCCGGTTCCGGAACGCGCCTTACGTATTCCAGTACTTGATCATCATTGCTAATCAAGAGCCCGTTTGAGTTCAATGACCCTTTCGATTGTCTCCCGGTTTACACAAAGAATCTTCGCGAAATCAGAAAACGAAATCGCAAAATCATTGATCGATCAATAACTCACGTGGATGCTGGGCGCAAACTTTCTCCTGGAGCCAAAATTCAGCAACGTGGCAAGTTTGCCAGAAAGATGAGGAATGTGATCCACACCGATGAGTGGCATAGAAATCTTCTCCGTGAAACCGGGATCTGCACTTTGTCGGACATTCCCGACAACATTCTCATGTGGTCCCATTACGCCGAATTCCACCGAGGGTTTGTCGTCGGATTCCGAGTCAATTGGAACAACATGGATCACACACATCCCCATTCGGCAGGCTTGAACCTCATCACGCAGGAAGTGACTTACAGCGAGCATCGTCCCGAAGTGATGTTTGCCAGCGACAACAGCATTTGAATCTCCGATCACTCATCCTTAGCAAGTGGACATAAAGGACGCAAATAGGTGTTTAATGTGTCGCCTTGCGCTATTATGTGGACAGTACCGACATCGTTATGTGTCAAATGTGATGACTTAGAGAAAACCATGAAACAGTCAGATGCACTCAAACAACTCCGGGCGTTCGATCAGAAAGGCCGATACGTTTACACCGCTCGCGACCTGGCGAAAGTGTTTTCGGAGGATTCCTGGCGAGCCTTACGCGCAACTGTCCAGCGCCTGACCGCCGGGGGAATTCTTGAGCGGCCCGTCAAAGGCGTTTACGTGTTCAGCCTGTCCCGGCATAAGGGCGCCGATACACTGGAAGAAGTCGCCAAAACGCTACGTCGTGGTGAATACAACTACGTGAGCCTTGAATCGGCCTTGTCCGAGTATGGCATCATCTCTCAGATTCCTGTCGGACGGATCACGGTGGTTACCACCGGCCGCAAAGGGGAATACCGGACGCCGTATGGCGTTATCGAGTTCACCCACACCAAGCGCCCTCTGAGTGAAGTGCTTGAATCGATGATTGACCGCCAGCGACCACTAAGAGTGGCCACCAAAGAGGCTGCCCTGCGCGATTTACGACGAGTCGGTCGCAACACCCACCTGATTGATAGCGAGGAAGCCAATGCGTAAGTACAACCAGGAGAACTTTCAGGAGCTGGTCGATAAAGCACTTGAGAACCCGAATCTGGCAACCGTCCGTCCGGTGGTGGAAAAGGAGTTTCTGCACTACGACCTGCTCTACGTGCTTGATCGGGAAGGCCTGCTCGATGGACTGGCTTTTCAGGGTGGTACAGCGGTTCGCCTTTGTTATGGCGGCAGACGCTTCTCCGAGGATCTGGACTTCGCTTGCGGTACCGACTTCACGTCGATGCAACTGGTGACCATGAAAGAGTGCATCCTGGATTACCTCACCGACCGGTACGGCCTCGAAGTCACCGTCAAGGAGCCCAAGTCCCTGCGCAACAACCCGGCCTATGCCGATCGGATGGTCGATATGTGGCAGATCGCTGTCACCACGGCACCGGAGCAACGGGACGTTCCGAAGCAACGCATCAAACTTGATATGGCCAGCATCGAGGCGTACACCGGTGACTATCAACCGCTGGTTCGCAATTACGACTTTCTCCCCGATGGCTACGAGGACATCCTGATCTTCACCGAGGACAAGAGCGAAATCATGGCCGACAAGCTGGTATCACTTCCGGCGACCCAGACCCACGTTCGACACCGGGACATTTGGGACCTGGCGTATCTGAGTCAGGAACGGGCCACCCTGCGCTCTGATCTGGTCGAAAAGAAGCTGGCGGATTACAAGATCGAGGATTTTGACGCCAAATTGCAAAGCACCCTGGACAACCTGCCGGGGATTATCGACGGCAAGCCGTTCCGGGATGAAATGAGCCGGTTCCTCCCTGCTGACGTGTACGACCGAACCTTTTCCCAAGCCAAGTTTTCCAGCTTCCTCAAACAGCGCGTCAGCGGTCTGCTGATGGACCTGCAGGATGCGATGAACCCGGATCTCAACCAGTCCGATGAACCGGGCTTTCGCATGTGACCCGCCAGCCCATCAAACTTCAAGGAAACACTATGAGTAACGACGACCCAATGGAGAACTTGATTAGCAATGATGATCAGCCAAAAACGAAAAAAGGCCCATCCGAAGATGAGCCCTAAGTCGTTGAATTTCTGGTCGGCGTGGCAGGATTCGAACCTGCGACCCCTTCGTCCCGAACGAAGTGCGCTACCAAGCTGCGCCACACGCCGATCAACGGCCGGTATTATACGGATTCGTTTTGGTTTTACCAGCCCTGGGAGATGTCGTTGCCATCGTACTCGTTGATGACCCCGTCCCGGTCCAGGATAATCAGCATCAGCGCCACGCAGTGGGTCAGCGACTGAGCCGGACGGGACACTAGCCGGCGGCGGGCAACAATGAAATATCCGCAACGCGCAGGAACAGGTTGCGCAGCCGGTTCAGCAATGCCAAGCGGTTGTTCCGGATGGCTTCGTCATCGGCCATCACCATCACTTCATCGAAGAAGTTATCCACCGGTTTCCGCAGGTTGGCGAGGGAGCTCAGGGCGCTGGCGTAGTCGCCGTTCTCGAACAGCGGCAGCACTTTATCGGCTTGCTGATCTACCTGTGCTGCCAGGGCCTTTTCGGCGCTGTCCCGAAGCAGGCTGGCATCGACGGTCTCACCGATGCTGTCGCCGCCCTGCTTGGTGAGGATGTTGGACACCCGCTTGTTGGCACTGGCCAGGGCTTGCGCCTCCGGCAGCTGGCGGAAGGCTTCCACCGCTTTCACCCGACGGTCGAAGTCCAGCGGTCGGGTTGGCCGGCGGGCGTGTACCGCGAGATAGACCTCGGCGCCGATACCCTGTTCATCGTAATGGGCTCGGAAGCGCTCCAGTATGTAATCCACCACGGTGCTGGCGGTATCCTGCTCGGTCAGCACCGTGAAGCTCTCTTGTGCCCATTCGCAGCAGGTCTGCAGATCCAGCGGCAGCCGCCGTTCGATAATGATGCGCAGCACCCCGAGGGAGGCCCGGCGCAGTGCGAACGGGTCACGGGTACCGGACGGCGGCTGGTTGATGCCGAACAGGCCGACCAGGGAATCCAGGCGGTCAGCGATGGCAATGGCGCAGCCGGTCTGGGTGGTGGGCAGATCGTCGCCGGCGAAACGGGGCATGTATTGCTCGTTCAGCGCCTTGGCAACGTCCTCCGGTTCACCGTCGTTGGCCGCGTAGTACTGACCCATGATGCCTTGCAGGTCGGTGAACTCCAGCACCATTTCGGTCACCAGGTCGGTCTTCGCCAGCATCGCAGCACGCTCGGCCAGGGCCGGGTCACTGCCGATGGCATCGGCAATTTTCCGGGCCAGGGCCGCGACGCGCACGGATTTGTCGTAGATGCTGCCGAGCTTTTCCTGGAACACAATGGGCTTGAGGGCGTCAACACGGGCCTCGAGCCTGGTTTTCCGGTCGGTTTCGTAGAAGAAAGCGGCATCGGACAGGCGGGGCCGGATCACCTTTTCGTTACCGGAAATCACCTGCGCCGGGTCCTTGCTCTCGATATTGGCGACGGTGATGAACAGGGGTAGCATTTCGCCATCGGCGGCCACCACGTGGAAGTATTTCTGGTGCTCTTTCATGGAGGAAATCAGCGCCTCCGCCGGCACTTCGAGGAAGCGCTCCTCGAAGTGGCCCATCAGGGGCACCGGCCACTCGTTCAGGGCTGTTACTTCGTCCAGCAGGTCTTCATCAATCACGGCCTTGCCGCTGGCTTCCTTCTCGGCCAGTTCGGTCACACCGGCGCGGATCTGTTCCCGGCGCTCGGTGAAATCAGCAATCACATAGCCTTCCTGCTTGAGTACCACTTCGTAATCGCCGGGCGTCGGTACAATCAGGGATTTCGGGCAATGGAAGCGGTGGCCACGGGTCTTGTTGCCCGGAGTCAGGCCCATGACTGGCCTATCAATCACCTTGTTGCCGAACAGCATGATGACCCAATGTACCGGGCGTACAAACTCGGTCCGGTGAGCACCCCAGCGCATACGCTTGGGAATGGGCAGGCCCGCCAGGGACTGCTCCACCAGCTCCGGCATCAGCTCCATCGTGGGCTTGCCCTGCTCCACGGTACGGTAAACCACCCAGGCACCCTTGTCGGTTTCCAGGGTGTCGAGCTGGTCGGGAGTCACGCCCAGAGAGGTGGCAAAGCCGGTCAGCGCCCGGGTCGGGTTGCCGGCGTCGTCGAAGGCGGCCTTGACCGCCGGACCACGTTTCTCAACAGACTTGTCCGGCTGGGCATCGGCCAGGCTCCGGATCCGGACCGCCAGACGGCGCGGTGCCGCGAAAGCCTCAATCCTGCCGAATTCGATACCAGCCTCCTCCAGACCCCGGGCAATGCCCTGGGTGAAGGCGTCAGACAGTGGTTTGAGGGCCTTTGGGGGCAGCTCTTCGGTGCCCAGTTCGACCAGAAAATCCTGTGTTGCCATGATTAAGCGTTCCCCTGTTCCTGCTGTGCCTTCTTCGCGTTATTGCCGTTTTTGCTCTTCGCCTTGTCATCGGCGGCCTCGGCGGAGGCCAGCACTTCCTTGCGCAGAGCCTCGGGCGCCAGCGGGAAGCCCAGTGCCTGCCGGCTGTCGAAGTACGCCTGGGCGACTGAACGCGCCAGGGTACGTACCCGCAGGATAAAGCGCTGGCGCTCAGTCACGGAGATGGCGTGGCGAGCGTCCAGCAGGTTGAAGGTGTGGGAGGCTTTCAGAACCTGTTCATAGGCTGGCAGCGCCAGGCCAGCGTCGATCAGCCGGGCACTTTCCCGTTCGTGGACATCGAAGCTGTGAAACAGGAACTCGGTATCGGCGTGCTCGAAGTTGTAGGTGGACATCTCCACTTCCTGCTGGTGGAACACGTCGCCGTAGGTAACAACGCCACCAGGGCCCTCGGTCCAGACCAGGTCGTAGACACTGTCGACGCCCTGCAGGTACATGGCGATTCGCTCAAGCCCGTAGGTGAGCTCGCCGGTTACCGGGAAGCATTCCAGGCCCCCCACTTGCTGGAAGTAGGTGAACTGGGTGACTTCCATGCCGTTGAGCCAGATTTCCCAGCCCAGACCCCAGGCGCCCAGGGTGGGCGATTCCCAGTTGTCTTCCACAAACCGGATATCGTGCACCAGCGGGTCCAGCCCCAGGGCCTTCAGGGAATCCAGATACAGCTCCTGGATGTTGTCCGGCGACGGCTTGAGGACCACCTGGAACTGGTAGTAATGCTGCAGACGGTTGGGGTTCTCACCGTAGCGGCCATCAGTTGGTCGGCGGCTGGGCTGAACGTAGGCGGCATTCCAGGTTTCCGGCCCGATGGCCCGCAGGAAGGTGGCCGGGTGGAAGGTGCCGGCGCCCACTTCCATATCCAGTGGCTGGAGAACCACGCAGCCGTGCTGCGCCCAGAAATTCTGCAGAGCCAGGATCAGGCCCTGGAAGGTCCCGATGTCCGGAGTTGTCTGTTTTGTTGCCTTGTCTGTCACGACGGTTGCCTGCTGATCAGTCTGTATGTGGCGCCCCGGTTATCCTTCGGGGCACTCCGAAAAAAGGCGCATTATACGCGTGCTGGATGTGTATTTCTAAATCAGAAGAAGGTGAGACCCACCTGGAACAGTTTTTCCACTTCCCGTACCCGGGTTTTGTCCACCAGGAACAGGATAACGTGGTCATCCGGCTGGATCCGGAGGTGGTCGTGGGCAATCAGTACTTCGCTGCGCCGCACGATGGCACCGATGGTGGTGCCTTCCGGAAGATTGATCTCGTCCAGCCGCCTGCCGACGACTTTCGACGATCTGTGATCCCCATGGGCGATGGCCTCAATAGCTTCGGCGGCGCCCCGTCGCAGTGAGTGAACATTGACCACATCGCCTCTGCGAACGTGGGTCAGGAGGCTGCCGATGGTGGTTTGCTGGGGCGAAATGGCGACATCGATGTCACCGCCCTGAATCAGGTCGACGTAGTCCGGGTTGTTGATCAGGGTGAGTACCTTCCGGGCGCCCAGGCGCTTTGCCAGCAGTGAGGCCATGATGTTGGCCTCGTCGTCGTTGGTCACCGCGCAGAACACATCGATATTCTCGATATTCTCTTCCAGCAGAATATCCTTGTTGGCGGCGTTGCCTTCGAGGACCACGGTCTTGCGGAGGTTTTCCGACAGCATCACGCAGCGTTCATGGTTCCGCTCCAGCAGTTTGACCTGGAAACGGTTTTCCAGGGTGTGGGCCAGTCGTTGGCCGATGTTGCCGCCACCACAGATAAAAATGCGTTTGTACGGTTTCACAAGCGGCTGAAGCTCGCTCATAACCGATTTTATATGATCGCCGGCGGCAATAAAGAAGACCTCGTCGCCATCCTCGATGACGGTGTTGCCCTCGGGCATGATGGCCCGGTCTTTCCGGAAAATGGCGGCTACCCGGGTCTCAATCTTGGGCATGTGGCTGCGAAGGTAAGACAGCTCATGGCCGACCAGTGGCCCGCCCCGGGTGGCGCGGAGGGCAACCAGCCGGGTCAGGCCTTCGGAGAATTCCAGTACCTGCAGTGCCCCCGGGTTTTCGATCAGCCGGGTGATGTGCTTGGTTACCAGATGTTCCGGGCTGATCAGAACGTCGATGGGAAAGCCACGCAGGCTGTCCAGATCTTTTTTCTGATCCCGCTGGTAAAACAGCTCGGGTTTCGCCAGGTAGGCACCGGCCCGCACCCGGCAGATGGTGGTTGGGGTCTTGTACAGCAGCTTGCTGACCTGACAGGCCACCATGTTGGTTTCGTCGCTGTTGGTGACGGCGATCACCATGTCGGCGTCTTCGGCGCCGGCTTGTCGCAGTGCCGACGGATAAGACGCCTCGCCCTGAACGGTGCGGATGTCGAGCCGGTCCTGAAGTTCACGCAAGCGGGCACTATCGCTGTCGATAATGGTGATGTCGTTGGCTTCGTTGGCGAGGTTTTCCGCGAGTGTGCCGCCCACCTGGCCGGCACCGAGAATCAGGATTTTCATGGTTCGGGTTTCTCCAGCACGGCGTAGAAGAAGCCGTCATGGCTGAACGGATCCGGGAGCAATTGCCGCCCGGCACCCATGTCACGCCCCCATTGAGCGTTGGGCTCAACAAGGATGGCATCGGTTTGCTGTTTGCAGAACCGCTGAATTATACGGTGGTTTTCCTGGGGGAACACCGAGCAGGTGGCATACACCAGCCGGCCACCGGGTTTCAGGATAGCCCACATGGCACCCAGCAGGCCAAGCTGGATAGCGGCCAGCGGGACAATATCGGATTCCCGGCGCAGCAACTTGATGTCCGGGTGGCGGCGGATGACGCCGCTGGCGCTGCAGGGCACATCCAGAAGAATCCGGTCGAAAGCCTGGCCATCCCACCATTGATCGGTAGTGGCGGCGTCCGCCTGCTTCAGGGTAGCGTCCAGATCCAGGCGGTCAAGGTTTTCCCGTACCCGGGGTAGTCGGTCAGCGGACTCATCAATGGCGACAACTTCCGACAGTTCCGCACAACTTTCCAGGATGGCACAGGTTTTACCCCCGGGAGCGGCACAGGCATCCAGAACCCGCTGGCCCGGAGCCAAATCCAGTAAAGTGGTGCAAAGCTGTGCCGCTTCGTCCTGGACACTGGCAGCGCCGTCGGCGAACCAGGGCAGGCGCTCCACGGGAACCGGGCTGGCCAGTTGAATGCCATGGGGCGCGAAACGGGTCGGGCTGGCCTCGATACCGGCCTCTTTAAGCAGCACCAGATACTGGTCCCGGTGAAAACGCAGGGCGTTGACTCTCAGAGTCATGGGTGCCTGGGCGTTGTTGGCCTCCAGAATCTGTTGCCAGTCTTCCGGCCAGTTGTGGCGCAGCTTTTCCACCATCCACACCGGGTGGCTGAAGCGGGCAGAGTCGCTGGCAGGTTCGGGCGAGCCCTCTCGCTCGGCCGCTCGCAGTACACCATTAACCAGGCCGGTCAGGTGCGGCTTGTCCAATGCCCGGCAGGCTTCCACGGTTTCGTTCAGCACGGCGTAGGTAGCCTGCTGACTGAAACGCAACTGAAAGAGCGCGACCAGCATCAGGTGATGGATAATACGGTCCGGTTTGCGAAGGGGCTTTTTAAGCCGACCGTTGAGCTCACTATCAAGCCGGTGAAACCAGCGGCAGGTGCCGTAACACAGGGCCTGAAGCTCGGGGCGCTCATTCGGTGGCAGGCGGCCCAGGGCAGGCGGCAGGCACTGGGACAGGGACTGGCCGTTCTCCACCGCCAGAATAACGCCGGCGGCGATGGCACGCAGGGGCTGTTGTTGGTGGCCCATGTCAGCGCAACCCCTGGCCGGGCATGAGCAGCTCCTTGCCGCCGTTGATCAGGTCATTTACGCTCTGGGCCCGGGAGCCCGGCAACTGCAGCCGGGTGATGCGCAGGGTTCCGGTTCCGCAGGCGATGTCGATGCCGCCCCGCTGCCGCCGAAGTATTGTGCCTGCCGGTGTGTCGCTGTTGGTTGACAGGGCCTGGGCCTGGTGAATCCGGATGCGCTGGCTGCCCAAATCGGTGTAGGTGCCGGGCCGGGGGTTGAAGGCGCGAATCAGACGTTCGATGCAAGTGGCATCAGCAGACCAGTCAATATGGCCCTCGTCCTTACTTAACTTACGGGCGTAGCAGGCGAGGTCGTCGTTCTGGGGTTCGCCACGGAGTTCACCTTTTTCCAGCAATTCGAGGGCGTTGACAATGGCCTTGCCACCGAGTTCTGCCAGCCGGTCGTGGAGGCTGCCCCCGGTGTCGCTTTTTTCGATGGTGGTCACGGATTTGAGGAGCATGGCACCGGTATCCAGGCCCTCGTCCATCTGCATGATGGTGATGCCGGTTTCTTTGTCGCCGGCGGCAATGGCCCGCTGGACAGGCGCGGCACCGCGCCAGCGGGGCAGCAGGGAGGCGTGGATGTTCAGGCAGCCGTGGGTCGGAATCTCCAGCACATCTTTCGGCAGGATCAGGCCATAGGCGGCGACGATCATGGCGTCTGGTCGCAGATCCGCGAGCTGCCGCTGTGCCTCCGGAGTCTTCAGCGTCTCGGGCTGGAAGGCCGCGATATCGTTGTCCAGGGCCACCTGCTTGACCGGGCCTGGCTGCAGCTTCCGGCCCCGGCCGGCGGGCCGGTCCGGCTGGGAGTAGACGCCCACGATGCTGTGGTGGGTGCTGATCAAGGCCTGGAGAGCGGTGGCAGCGAAATCCGGAGTGCCGGCAAAAACAAGTCGCACGGTGTTTTGATCTCTGTTCCGTTGTATACGAAAAGACCGGGTCGTGGCCCGGTCCGGAATAGCGCCTGCTTCGGCTACCCACCCGCAGGCGGATCAGGCGCTCTGCTTGTGGAGTTTTTCCAGCTTCTTGCGGATGCGGTTGCGCTTCAGCGAGCTTAGATAGTCAACGAACAGCTTGCCGTTCAGGTGATCCATCTCATGCTGGATACAAACCGCCAGCAGCCCCCGGGCTTCCAGTTCCAACGGTTTGCCGTCACGGCCCAGCGCCCGGATCTTGCAGTGCTCGATCCGCTCAACCTCTTCATAGAAGCCGGGTACCGACAGACAGCCCTCCTGCATCGCTTCTTTTTCGCCGTCCAGTACTTCCACCTGCGGGTTGATAAACACCCGGGGCTCGTTCTTGTCCTCGGACAGATCCATAACGATGATCTGTTTGTGAACGTTCACCTGGGTGGCGGCAAGGCCAATGCCCGCCGCATCGTACATGGTCTCCAGCATGTCGTCGATCAGCTTGCGGTCGGCGTCCGTCACCTCCTCAACCGGCTTGGCGATGGTGCGCAGGCGGGGATCCGGGTATTCGAGAATCTCTAATATCATATAGTCATGCTTTTAGTCTGAATGACAGGACACCAGTCCATCCGGCTGACGTCTCTTTTAACTTTTGTGACCTTTTACCTTCTGTAAACTTTGAAGGCGATCTCCGAAATGCGACAGCGTACTGCGCAAATTTTCGCCCTGACTCTACTATTATCGGGGCGGGGTCTCAGCTTTCAACGGCTGGCGGAGCACCCAAGGTCAGGCCTGATATTATCCAACAATTCGGCGATTGAGTACAAACTGATCAGTCAATAGTCAAAATCTTTCACCGGCGGGATAGAATTTACTGGAAGAACAAAAGATAACATCACAATTTGCGAGACTTCTTCTATAGTAACTGGAATAACAACGTAATAAGCTGCAGGTACCTGACTGCATCCCAATAGAATGCAAAAGAATCAAGGCACGCGATCAAGGACTTACACAATGAGGAAACTGCTGTACGCTCTGGCAGCAACTACGCTGTTTTTAACCTCCTGGGCCCATGCGGCGCCGGAGTTGCGGTCCGATCACCCCGAGCGTTACACCGTTGTGAAGGGTGACACCCTCTGGGATATTTCGGCCCGTTTTCTGAATAACCCGTGGTATTGGCCGGAAATCTGGCACGTGAATCCGCAGGTAGCCAACCCGCACCTGATCTACCCCGGTGATCGCCTTGCCCTGGTTTACATTGATGGCAAGCCCCGTCTTACCAAGGTGGCGACCAGCGATGTGGTCAGGCTGTCGCCTCAGGTCCGTTCCGAGCCCATCGATACGCCGATCCCTGCCATTCCCCTGGACGCCATCGGCAGTTTCCTGACTGACACCCGCATCGTGAGCCCGGAAGAGCTCAATGGTGCTCCTTACGTGCTGGAAGGTGAGGATGGCCGGATTATTACCGGCGCTGGCGACCGGATCTACGCCCGCGGAGACAAGCCGGCCAACAAGGTCGGAGTCTTCCGTCGCAGCAAGGAATTCAGGGATTCGGAAACCGGTGAATTCCTTGGCCTGGAAGCGCGGAGTATTGGTGCCGGTGAGGTAACCGCCGAAAACGGCGATGTACTCACGGTAAACCTGACCACCTCCAATCAGGAAGTGCGTATCGGCGACCGGCTGCTGACCAATGTGAATCGTTCCATTGCCACCAGTTTCGTGCCCAGCGCTCCGGATCAGAAGGTCGAAGGCCAGATGATTGCCGTCGATGGTGGTGTCAGCCAGATCGGTCAGTTTGACGTGGTAGCCATCAACCGCGGCACCCGTGAAGGGCTGGAAGCGGGTAATGTGATGGCGGTGCTGAAAAGTGGCAACCGGGTTCGCGATCCGGTGACTGGTGAAACCATTGAGCTGCCCTCAGAGCGCGCCGGGCTGCTGATGGTGTTCCAGGCCTATGAAAAAATGAGCTATGGCCTGGTGCTTCAGGCCAGCCGTGCCCTGGCCGTTGGTGACAAGGTCACCAACCCCTGATCGACTGATATTGAGTGGCCGGGCCAGGAAGGTCCGGCCGACGCTTTTTACAAGGATGATGCTGTGTTTTCCTTCCCTTCGGCCCAATGGCTGCTGCTTACCCGTTTACCAAGATTCGGCCATGCCCGACGCCGCGAATTGCTGGCGGAAACCCCTGAACTGACAAACCTGCTCACCATGAACCCGGCGACTCTGCTGGCACTTGGCCTGGCCGCGGAAAGCCGTGCGGCCATCCAGGCGTGGCAGCAGGAGGATGAATCGCATCCGGTGGTGCGTGAGGTCCGGACCACTCTGGAAAACTGCCGGCAGCATAACATTGGCATTCTCACCTGGCAGGATGTCGACTACCCGGAGCAGCTAAGGCATATTCACGACGCCCCACTGGTACTCTATACCCTTGGCGACACCGGGCTTCTGGGTCGGGAGCAGATTGGCTTCATCGGGAGCCGCAAGGCCACCCGGGCCGGCCTGGACCATGCACGCCGGTTTGCGGCTGAACTCAGCGCCCGGGAGTTGCTGGTCACCAGTGGTCTGGCGCTGGGTGTGGACGGCGCCGCTCATGCCGGCGCCCTGGATGCGGGCTTCCCGACCACGGCGGTGATCGGGTGCGGGCTGGATCGTATCTATCCCAACCAGCACCGCCGGCTGGGCGAGCGGGTGATTGCCGAGGGGCTGATGATTTCCGAATACCCGCCCGGTACCCCGGCCAAAGCGGCGCACTTTCCCCAGCGTAACCGGATTATCAGTGGCCTGAGCCGCGGCGTCCTGGTGGTGGAGGCGGGCCTGCGCAGTGGTTCCCTGATCACCGCCCGAATGGCCCTGGAGCAGGGGCGCGAGGTGTTTGCCATCCCGGGGTCGATCCACAGCCCGGTCGCCCGGGGATGCCATCATCTGATCAGGCAGGGCGCGCGCCTCGTAGAAACCGTGGACGACATTCTTGAGGAACTGGGGTCCTGGTGGTCCGGGTCATTGACGGAAGATGTCGCCACCACGCCGGAGCCGAAGCGGCAGACCCGGTCCAGCCAGTTGCTGACCGGTCTGGACAGCCGGGAAATCGCGGTATTTGAGGCTTTAGGGTATGATCCACAATCAACCGATGCACTGAGTTCAGCCACCGGTCTCCCCGCCGACCAGCTCATGCAATCCCTGTTGCTACTGGAGTTGCAAGGGTTGGTGAGCTCGGCACCGGGAGGCTTCCAGAAAATAGCCTGAGCCCCGTGTGATCATCCACCCTGATTGATTCTGGCAAGGGCAGTATGGCTGTTTCCCACCCGCTTTCTGACTGGCAATTACATTGTGTTCGCCGCACAGTGGTGCGCGGGGGCATGATCGCTTATCCGACCGAAGCGGTCTGGGGCCTGGGCTGCGACCCCTGGGACCAACAGGCGGTGGAACGGATTCTGGAACTGAAGCGTCGTCCCGTCGAAAAAGGGGTGATCCTGGTAGCCTGCTCTGTGGAACAGATCCGCTTCCTGCTGGATCCCCTGCCCCGGTCGCTTCAGGCTGAAGCCGAACGTCACTGGCCCGGGCCGGTGACCTGCCTGTTGCCGGATGTAGAACAGCAGGTGCCGGAATGGGTGCGTGGCCGGCATCGTTCCATTGCGGTTCGGGTGAGTGAGCATCCAGTGGTGCGTGCCCTCTGCGATGCAACCGGAATGCCGCTGGTATCCACTTCCTGCAACCCGGCCGGGCGCCAGCCGGCGCGGAATATCTGGCAGGTCCGGCGGTATTTCGGTAACCAGCTCGACTGGATTGTGCCCGGCGCGCTTGGCGGCAATCGCAAACCCAGCCGGATTATTGATATTGTCAGCGGCAAGCAGCTTCGTTAGGAGAGTTCATGTCACAGCAATCCGATAGCCACGCGGTAAAACAGTACCTGTTGGG
The DNA here is from genome assembly GCF_030540945.1 of Marinobacter sp. SS8-8. Classification (NCBI taxonomy): domain Bacteria; kingdom Pseudomonadati; phylum Pseudomonadota; class Gammaproteobacteria; order Pseudomonadales; family Marinobacteraceae; genus Marinobacter; species Marinobacter sp. SS8-8. Next base: position 19,556 of record NZ_JASSVN010000029.1, read on the forward strand.
CCTGCAGGAAGTCATTTGCAGGCGCCTGGAAGCCTTGGATGACGGCGCGGCTTTTATCCGGGATGCCTGGGACCGCCCGGAAGGTGGCGGCGGTGTCAGCCGGGTAATCACCGAAGGAAAAGTGTTTGAAAAAGGCGGGGTCAACTTCTCCCATGTGATGGGGGCGACCATGCCGGCTTCGGCCACCGCCCACCGACCCCATCTTGCCGGCGCACCCTGGGAGGCCTTGGGCGTGTCCCTGGTGATTCATCCGACCAACCCCTATGTGCCCACCTCGCACGCCAATGTTCGCTTTTTCATTGCCAGGCCTCAGAACAACGAACCGGTTTACTGGTTTGGCGGCGGTTACGATCTCACCCCCTACTACGGTTTTGAGCAAGACTGTGTGCACTGGCACAAAACCGCCCGGGCTGCGTGCGAACCCTTTGGCGAGGGTACCTATCATCGTTTCAAGCACTGGTGCGACGATTATTTCTACCTCAAACACCGGGATGAACCCCGGGGTGTGGGTGGCCTTTTCTTTGATGACCACAACACCGGGGACTTCGAGCAGGACTTCGGCCTGATGAAAGCCGTCGGTGACAGCTACATTGAAGCCTATGAGCCCATTGTCCGGCGCCGGATGGACCACCCTTACGGTGACCGTGAGCGGGATTTTCAGCTCTACCGGCGTGGCCGCTACGTGGAGTTCAACCTGGTGTATGATCGCGGCACCCTGTTTGGGCTGCAATCCGGCGGCCGGACGGAGTCCATCCTGATGTCCCTGCCGCCCCTGGTGCGCTGGGATTACAACCGGACCGCGGAACCGGGCTCTGATGAGGCCCGGCTCACGGAGTTTTTCCTGACCGGCCGGGACTGGCTGGAGGTCAACCATGACTAACGATCTGTACGCCGTTGTTGGCAATCCGATCAGCCACAGCAAATCGCCGAGGATTCACAGCCTGTTTGCCAGCCAGACCGGCGAAGCCTTGGAATACACCGCTATCCAGGCGCCCCTGGACGATTTCCCGGGCACCGTGAGGCAGTTTTTCGAGCGCGGTGGCCAGGGCCTGAATGTGACGGTGCCGTTCAAGGAAGACGCCTGGAAGCTGGCTGAACGTCGGACAGAACGGGCGGAGAAGGCCGGGGCGGCCAACACCCTTTATCAGGATGGTGCCGGCGTGCTGACCGCCGACAATACCGACGGCTGCGGCCTTATCCGGGATCTGATCCGGAATCATGGGGTGCGCCTTGAGGGCGCCGATATTCTGGTTCTGGGTGCCGGGGGGGCGGTCCGCGGCGTTCTGGGCCCCCTGCTGGCGGAGCGGCCGGCCTCTCTTACCATCGCCAACCGCACGCCTGCCCGGGCGCAAGCCCTGGTTGAGCTGTTCTCCCCGGCGGCCGGAACCAGCCAACTGACAGCCTGCGGTTTCGGGCAACCCGGGGCACCTTTTGACCTGATCATCAACGGTACCAGCGCCAGCCTGCAGGGCGATCTGCCACCCCTGTCACCGGCGGTGATTGGTGAGGAAACGGTGGTCTACGACATGATGTATTCCCTGCAGACCACGACCTTCAATCAGTGGGCCCTCGACCAGGGCGCACAAACCGTTTACGACGGTCTTGGTATGCTGGTGGAGCAGGCGGCGGAATCATTCCGGATCTGGCGTGGTGTCGCCCCGGAAACCGCACCGGTGATTGATGTATTGCGCAACGACTGAGCCCCTGGCTCCGGATTGGGCTATGCTCAGGGGCAACATTCCGTAAGGATTTTCAATGGATATTCTTACCCTTGTAGGGCTTGTGGCCGGTGTCCTGATTGTCATCCTGGCAATGCTGGCCAATGCCTCCCTCCTGACATTCCTGAATCTCCCGGGCCTGGCCATTGTGCTGGGTGGAACCTTTGCCGTTACTCTGATCAAGTTCCGCATGGCGTCGGTGGTGAGCGCCTTCCGCCTGGCCATGTCGGCGGCGTTCACCGACCGCATGGCCCGGCCCGCAGAGTTGATCCGGGAGGTGGGATCGCTGGCCGTGGTGGTGCGCAAGGAGGGTATCCTCGGGCTGGAGAATCATCAGACCGGCAACGAGTTCCTGCAGAAAGCCATCAATCTTTGTGTTGATGGCCATTCGCCTGAACTGGTCGAAGAAGCCCTGGCCCAGGAAACCCAGCAAACCGCTGATCGCTATGAAGTGGCCGAGCGGGTGTTCCGCGGCATCGGGGAATCCGCGCCGGCTATCGGTATGTTGGGTACTCTGGTGGGGCTGGTGCAGATGCTCAATACCCTGGACGACCCCTCGTCCATAGGCCCGGCCATGGCCATTGCCCTGTTGACCACTCTGTATGGCGCCTTTATCGCCCAGCTGATTGCCCTGCCCCTGGCCGATAAACTCCAGTTGAAGGCGGAGGACGAGGCGCGCAACCAGCTACTGATCCTTACCTCGATCAAGAACATCATGCGTGGCGAGAATCCCAGGGTGATGACCGAACTGCTGTCGTCTTTCGTCACTCCGGAGCAGCGTGCCGGCCTGGCGCCGGAGCGGGAGGCCTGAGGCTTTGGAGCTGGTGCGGAAGAAAAACAAGCTGCGTCTGAAGAACGACACTCCGGCTTGGATCGTCACCTTTGCCGATCTGGCCACCCTGCTGCTCACCTTTTTTATTTTACTGTTGTCCTTTGCAGAATTGGACGTCGAGAAATACCGGGCCATGGCCAACTCCATGGCGGTGGCTTTCGGATCCGGAAATCTGCTGGCAGACGATGTCGGCGGCTCACCCCTGACCCTGATCGAATCGGAGTCTGTTTCGCTTCCCCAGCCATCCGAATCCCAGGCGAGGGTGCCGGAGTTTATCGACGAGCGCACAGATGGCGCCGCCCCCACCAGGATTCCCGGCGGCGTGATTGATCTGGCCAGCCGGATGATCCGGGAGCTGGAACCGGAAGTGGCCTCTGAGGCCCTGAGTGTCAATTACGACGAAAACCAGGTGGTTATCCGGTTCTCCGAGGAAGCCACCTTCCGCTCCGGGGATGCCGCGATCAAGCCGGAGATGATGCCGATTATCGAACGTGTCGTGAACGTGCTGTCGGCCTGTACCGGTGACGTTCTGGTATCCGGATATACCGACGACCGGCCCATTTCCAGTGACCGTTATCGCTCGAACTGGGACCTTTCAGCGGCCCGGGCGGTTTCCGTGGTCCACGAGCTGGTCATGAACCGCCAGGTTCCGGCGGAACGGGTGGTTGCGGCCGGGCGTGCCGAGACCAACCCGCTGGCGCCCAACGACACGCCGGAAAACCGGGCCCTGAACCGCCGGGTGGAAATTGCCATTCGCAATCCGGAATGCAATGACGAGGTGTCTACCGGTGAGCTTCCGGTCGAAATCCTGCCCTGAGCCTTATAGCTACTGCGCAGCCTCTCATGCGTAATTCATATAACTGACCTGCTTTCAGGGCCTTATACTGTGCGGTCCCTATTTCACTGGCACAGCGGAATGAGAGAGCAATCATGAGTGGACCGGATAAGCCCAAAGTCATTGGCGAAGAGTGGAGTGATGAGCGGGTCAGGAGCTTCCTGGACATCCAGCCCTGGGATGCTGCTGAAAACGCCGATTACAATGCCCTGCTGAAGGCCTACCAGGCCATGCGGGCCGGAGATTTCGAGCGGTTTATCGGGTTTTTCGTTGCCGCGGGCCGGGATCTGAACGCCACCAACGGTGAGGGTGAAACCATTCTTGATCTGATTTCCCGGCATCGTCGGAGTGTGGACTACGCCCGGTCACTGGAAAAGGCCGGTGCCAAAAAAACGGCCGCAGCCGGGAGCTGATCCCGGTGCGGCCGCGTCTCGCGGCCTGAGGGAGTTACTGCACGTCCACCTCAATGGCCTTGGGCTCTTTCGGTTCAGCCTTCTGGAGTGTCAGGGTCAGCATGCCGTCCTTGAAATTCGCTTTCACACTGTTTTCATCGACATTCTCCGGCAAGGTGAAGCGGCGCAGAAAACTGCCGTAGAAGCGCTCAATCCGGTGGTGCTTCTTGTCATTGGACTCTTCTTCGCTCTTGCGCTCGCCCTGAATGCTCAGAACGCCTTCGTGCACGGTGACTTTCACGTCTTCCCTGGACATGCCCGGCAACTCGGCTTCAATGGTAAAGGCTTCCGGCGTCTCCTTGATGTCGACCGCCGGGGCCCAGTCGCTGCGGCTGAACAGATCCCGACCTTCGCGCTCGCCACCGGAGCGGGTCAGGCCAAACATGCGGTTATAGCGGTTCATCAGGTCTTCAAACTCATTGACCGGATTCCAGCGGGTAATATTGCTCATAAGGATTTCCTCCCTTCGTCGTGAACGAATCTGAATAAACAGACATCAGCTTCGATCACGGAACAGCCCCATGCCGGTGGCGCCAGCCGGATGGTTATCCGTGAACCTCTGCTAATTTCGAATGTAGGTGCGCACGAAGGGTTTTCAAGGGCTGGGTGTTCGGATTTTGATCGGAATCAATCCCCACCGGACTGTGGCGCCTCAAGGTAGTCATCTTTCAGCCGGACATAGTTGGCGGCCGTGTATTTAAAGAACCCCCGCTCCTGGTCGGTCAGCGCCCGGGCCTTTTTACACGGTGAGCCAACGTACAGGTGCCCCGATTCCAGGGTCTTTCCCGGCGGCACCAGACACCCGGCAGCGACAATCACCTCGTCTTCCACCACGGCCCCATCCATGATGATACAGCCCATACCCACCAGCACCCGGCTACCAATGGTGCAACCATGCAGCAGCGCCTTGTGGCCAACGGTTACATCATCCCCCAGCGTGAGTGGGTAACCCCCGGGGTTATAATCACTGGCGTGCGTGATGTGCAGCACCGATCCGTCCTGAATGCTGCAGCGATCCCCGATCCGGATTTGGTGCATGTCCCCACGTATGACCGTCATGGGCCAGATGGAGACGTCATCACCGGTCTGGACATCGCCAATCACCACGGCACTGGGATCAACCCAGGCGCGCTGTCCAAAATGTGGCGTGATACCCTTGTGTGAGCGTACATTCGTCATTACATAGTACCTGTTAATTAAGCGTTTACCCGGTGGCCCGGGGTACCTGTGGGAGAGGCCCTTCCAAAACTGTGCGGAGCCATGGATGGCGGAGCCCAAGCGTCACATGGACGTGCCGCAAGGAGCGTGTTTTGGAAGGGCCTCTCCCACAGGTGCCTGCCCCGGTAGTTGATACACCGAAACTACCTTAGATAGTTTCCGTCCATAAACGGCGTGTTTTCAAGGTGACCCACCCAGCCAGGTGAGTCAATTTGTCTATTTTCGCCGACTTTATGCCGACTGCATCGCAGTTTGCAGGCCTGCGTCAC